>CAZRPQ010000400.1:0-2720 GCA_964601725.1 uncultured Salinivenus sp.
CAAAAAGGCCTGGTCGGACACATTGGTGTCTGGCCAGGCCTTTTTTGTGTCTTCTCGCTCACGGGGCCTGTCCTCACCCCTTTTATGCAACGAACGCGACGATGAAGCAGCCCCTTCAAATTACCGCCGTTCTCGTTGGTCTGCTGGTTCTTGGGGGGGGAGCCTTGTTGCTCTGGGCCAACTCGGGACCCCGTTCCAAAGCCGAGCTTGCGCAACAGAAAACCTACTCGGCCTCGCCGGCCTCGGCGGACCGGGATACCTTTACGGTCATGACCTACGACCTCGGGCACCTCGCCGGCCCCGAGCCCTCTGCTCCTACGCCCGACCGCCTTTTTTCCGTGCACATGAGCGAGACGATCGATCTGATTCAGCAGGCCGACCCCGATGTCATCGGCTTCCAGAGCGTCGACTTCGGCGCGGCACGCTCCGGGAACGTGCACCAGCTCGATACGATTGCGACTCGGCTCGACTTCGCGGCGGCCGGTCAGGCCATCGGGTGGAACGACCGGTACCTTCCGGCCGCGCAGACAGGCCCTGTTGTGTCCGGCCAAGCCATCTTGAGCCGGTTTCCACTTCGGCGCCACGTCCGTCGCGAGCTCGCCCCTTCCTCGTCCCCCTTCTGGAGCGACTGGTTTTCTCCCCAATCCCTCATGCAGGTGACGGCTGTCGACATCGGGGGGTGGCCCCTGATCGTCATGAACGTTCACCTCCGTGCCCCCGACGTATCGGTGCGGGAGGAGCAGGCCCGGCTCGTGAACCAATTCTACAGCCGCCTCGCTCGACGTGGATTCCCGATTGTCCTCCTCGGGAGCTTCAATAGCGTAATGCCCGCGGTGCCCCCTACGCCATCCAAGGACGACACCATGGAACTGCTGTTGCGAGGAACCGACCTTCAACCCGCCCTTTCCGCGGAGGGGGCCCGTCTCACAGGCAGGACCGTAGCGACCTATCCCGCCCCCGACCCGACCCGCAAGTTCGACTACATCTTTTACCGGCCTCGCGCCATCACTCCGACAAACGCGGAGACCTTGTGTGGCAGCGCGCCCCGACCAGAGGACGCAAGTGCCTCGACAACCACCGTGGATGTCCCCCAGCCGCGACAGGACTCTGTGCCAGACGCCTCCGAGAGTGTGCCCCCGTCCGACCACTGCGCGGTTACGATGTCTTTTCTTCTCCCGCGGCCGAAGGATCAGCTCCCGGAGACGCGAATCCCGAGCGAAGACCTCCCCTCTCTGGACAGTCTCGTGCGCCGGTAGCTTTCAAGTTGGGGCGCTCCGTATCGGGGACGGGCGACAGGATTGGAGCCTCGCGCCGCCCAAGCGTCAGGGAGGCGCCCGGCAAAAATGTCAACGGTCCGCGGTCACTGCTCCTCGTCCGGGATCTCTCGGACAACCCGGAAGCCCAATTGCGAGTCCTGAGCACTCGGCCGGGCCCACGCCCGGTTTGCGGACCGCATGTCCGGCGCGACGGAATACCAGCCCCCACCCCGAATGACTCGAGGGTCGGACAGCGCCCCAGTGTTCACGGGGTCCTCGCGGTCGCTGTGTTCGTAGAAGGTGGGGTCGTATCCGTCGTGCACCCATTCCCAGACGTTGCCATGCATGTCGCAGAGGTCGAACGGATTTCTTTGTTTCCGGCACGGCCGATGCGTTCGCTGCTCGGAGTTATAGCTGTACCAGGCGTGCTCAGCAAGAGAGTCCCGCGCCTCGCCGAAGTGGAAGCGGGTGCTCGACCGCCCCCGAACGGCGTACTCCCATTCCGCCTCTGTAGGGAGGCGATACAGGTCCGTCTCCTCTTTTTCGTTGAGCCGCTGGATAAAGACCCGAGCCCGATGCCACGACACACTATCCACCGGCCGGTACGCCCGCCGGAAGTGACTCGGATTCCGATCCATGAGAGACCTCCATTGAACCTGGGTCACCTCGGAGACACTTATGTAGAACGGCTCCGTGATTTCCACGTCGTGAACGGGCCGCTCGTCTTCTTGTCCGTCGGCCGACCCCATCTGGAAGGACCCCGCCGGGATTCGGCGGAATCTGATCCCTGCCGAACTTACGTAGGTCGAATCTTCTCCCTCCAGCTGAGGGACGGATTCGTCCTGAAGGTCACACCCTTCGACCACGAAGAGTCCAACCAGCAGACCTCCCAGTACCGCCAGGGCGTTAACCGGATGTCGCGACATGGGGACAGGTAGAACGAGCAGTGTGCACGACTGGCGGCCGGAGCCCGACCGGCGAGCGCCGGGAAGGAACAAATCGTCTTCCGGAGCGGGAGCGACGGCAGGTGGAGATCTCGGGGGCGGGCCTGTCTGCCGCGAGGTACTATACCGGATTCACGAGGAGATCTTTCCGGGAGTCCACAGCGAGGTGTCTTTTCGTCAACAGTTCCAGCAAACGCGCGGGTGGCGGTGGGGATTCTGGAGAGCGACGTCGAAGCAGAAATGCGATCCGGCACAACGGCTGGACGCAGCTGCCTCCCACCGTGCAACATCGTCCCCCCTCTATCGGTCCCAACGGGGGACGTGCTTTTGGAACGCCCGGCGCCTCCCCACCCGCCCGCTTCTCGAACCATTCCCTCAGCTGTGAATGCGGCGCACTGTTTCTGCCCTCACCCCGATCCTGCTCGTGGGGATCGGCCTTGGCCTGTTGTCGTGCCAGAGCGAACGCGTCCCCGCGCCCGGGACCGACAAGTACGAGACGGCGGTGACGGCCTTCTACACG
>CAZRPQ010000401.1:0-2711 GCA_964601725.1 uncultured Salinivenus sp.
ACCCTCAGCTTCTTCGGCGCCGGCTCGCTGCGCGACTATTCGAAGGCGCACCTCGCGTTCGAGCCCCTCGACGCCGATGCCTTCGCCGACGAGATTGAGCGGCTCCTGGCGCTCTACGACTGGGAGGCCACCTGCGCCCAGCTCAATCTGCTCGACAGCCACGACATGGCACGGGCCCAGTGGATCCTGCAGGGAAACACTGCCGCGCTCCGCCAGGCCGTCCTCTTTCTGATGACGATGCCCGGCGCGCCCTGCATCTACTACGGCGACGAGATTGGGCTCTCGGCCGCCGGCGACCCGCACTGCCGCGAGGCCTTTCCGTGGAACGAGGACGCCTGGGACACGGACCTGCTGTCCGTCTACCGGGACGCCACGGCCCTGCGCCACGACCACGAGGTGCTGCGCACGGGCCGCGTCGACGTGCTCCGGGCCGAGGGGCGCACCCTGGTCCTTCGCCGAAGGCTGGACGACCAGGCGGCGGTCGTGGCGTTCAACGCGGGCCGGACGCCTGCCCAGATCGAGCTTGCGCCCGACGCCCTGCCGCCCGGACCACTCACGGCGGCCTGGCCCCCGACGGCCGACGCAGACGCGACGCTTCGGGACGGGGGGACCCCGATCGCCCGCGTTCCCCCGCGTGAACCCCGAGTGTGGACGACGGAGGCCTGAGCGCTGGACCCTCCCGGCGTGCCGCTGCGCCCTTGCTTCTTATTCAGGCGCTCTCGGGTGCCGGTGTCGTCGTGCTCGTCCGGCCCTGGCCCTCCTCGTCCACCAACCGGTCAACGGCCAGGAGCAGGTCGGATCGCGTAAAGGGATGGCGGAGGGCCCTGTCGGCCCAGTCCGGGGGAGGCGTCGTCGACCACAGCTTCAACACGGGCGGGACCTCCATGCCGCGAAGCGCCGCGACGAGGACCTCCTTCCCCCTCGAACTGACCTGTCCGACGACGAGCCCCTGCGGGGTGCCGTCCATAAGGGAGCGGGCCGCTTCGCGCCCCCCCTCCCGCACGGTCACCCGATACCACTCCTGCAGACTTGCCCGCAGAAACAGCCGGGGATCTTCGCTTGTCTCCACGACGAGGAGAGAAGGGCGCGCTCCCAGCACGGGCCGCCAGTGCAAGGGAGCGTAAATGGGAGATCGGACCTTCATCCCTTGGCTTCGGACGGTCGGTTCGAGGGCATGACGCCTTCCAGAGGGGCCCTGGAAGTTTGCTTCGACCTGCCAATCTAGCGCTTTCGTGGATCCCTCGCTTGTAGAAAAGCTGCGGATTGATGCAGAAAATAGGATGCGGGGTCGCGCACTCCGCACATGTATCCTAGCGCGTGCTGGGGGTAGGAAAATCCGCACAATGCAGAAACGCCCGTTCCGGAGAGACCGGAACGGGCGCTGCTGCAGGACGAGGACGACGCATCTGCCGGGCTCTGGCGGCTTACTGAGCCGGCACGGCCCCGGTGCCCGTGTCCGCTTCAATCGTTCCTCCACCCTCGTTCTCAAGGAACTTGAAGTTGCTGGGCCCGAAGTTCTGGTCGCCAAGGTCGTCGATGTATTTCAGTTCAGCCGGGGAGTTGTTGTTCTCCAGGTAGACCAACTCGGGCGCGCCGTCGTTGTCCACCTCCGCGAAGGCCAGGGGCGTCTTCGCGGCCTCCTCGTTGGCGTCTCCCGTCACGATCGTCTTGGAAATCCCGTCGGCGTCGACGAAGTCGATCTCGTTGCTCCCGTCCACGATGGGGATGCTTGCCTTCCCGTCCCCATCGATGTCGGCGAGGCAGCTGCCGATTCCGATATTGTTGTTGGATCCGGCCCCCCCGTCCGGAAGCTTCGTGAAGGTCGCCTGGGGCGGCTCGCTCGGGTTGATGAACCGCGTCTCCTGAGACCCGTCGGAGAAGACGAGTTCGTTGTCAGAGTCGCCGTCCACGTCGGCCACCCCGAGGATGGCGTCCACGCCGTTCTCGGGATTGGCGAGCAGGTCGGACGATCCATCATCGAAATTGACTCTGAAGATCTTATCGCCGTTCCCAACGGCGCCCACGTAGAAGAAGGAGGGATCCCCGCCAAAGCTCCCCACCCCGATCAGGGTCTTGTCCGACTTTGCGGCCACCGGGAGTGCGTAGGTGGTGGGGCTGGCGTCGTCCTTGTCGATGACGCTCACCGTTTGCTCGGCCCCCTCGCTTTGCTGGATGTATACGACGCCTACGTTCCCGTCCTCGTCGATGTCGACCCCGGTTCCAAGTGCGAGAACGGGCGTATCGGGGCCCGTGACCAGCAGTTCGTTGACAGTTCCTCCGTCGGAGGAGACCGTCTTCAGGTCGCCGCCGTCCGTGAAGGCCACGCCGCCCCCGATGGCGCCGGAGCATCCAACTGTGGCCGCGGTGCTGGCCTGAACTGTGATGGCTACGGTCGCTTCGCTGGACTCTGTCCCATCGTCGTCCTTCACGGTGTAGGTGTAGCTGTCGTCCCCCGTGAAGTCGGTATCCGGGGTGTAGGTGATCGTGCCGTCATTATTGACAGTCGCTGTCCCGTCGGACGGGCCGCTCGTCACCTGCACCGTCGCCGGGTCGAGGCTGCCGTCCGGATCGGTGTCGTTGGCCAGCACGTCGGTCGTGGTCGGCTGATCCTCGTCCGTCTGGTCGCCATCGTCGTTGGCCGACGGCGCCTGGTTGGGCTCTTCGACCGTGAGCGTCACGGTTGCCTCGTTGGACGGTGCCCCGTCGTTGTC
>CAZRPQ010000402.1:0-2699 GCA_964601725.1 uncultured Salinivenus sp.
GGGGCCTTCGCGTCACGTCTGCGATCCTGACCGCTCCTCATTCCAAATTCCGCACTCCAAATTCGTAACGCGCCGCGTTGTCTCCTGGAACCAATGACGCGCTGCGTTATTGTTGCATTTGTAGCGGGCGGAACACCGTTCCGACAAGTTTTTCGTAGGTCCATCCACCAACCATTCAGAGGACTGTCATGACGGCCACGAACGACGAGACCTCAACGGACGAACGGGGCGGCTTTGCTCTAGAGAGCTTGCCCGAGGAGGTGACGGGCCGGGCCCGTGAAATCTGGCTTGCCGGCCTCGGGGCCCTTGAGCGACTTGAAGAGGAAGGAGACAAGGTTTTTGAGACGCTCGTCGAGCGCGGAAAGCAGTACGAGAATACGCGCCGCGATCAGATTGAAGAAGCGACCCAGAATCTCCGCGAGCAACAGGAGGAATTCACGGAGGACGTCACCCAGCGTCTCGATGAGGCCACGAAATCAGTCGAGCAAGCGGTGTCCGACACGTTGAGCGGCACGCTCGGCCAGATTGGCATGCCCACGCGGGAGGAAGTGCGCGGCCTGTCTCGCCGTGTGGGGGAGCTGTCGAAGAAGCTCGACGCCCTTTCGGAGATGCTCGAGGCCCAGCAGACGGCCGTGGAGGCGCGCGTCTTTCACGTCGCGCCCAACGACGAGGGCTGGATCGTCACGGTCGAAGGCGAGGAGGACCCCGTAAGTGAGCACGGCACGAAGAAGGAGGCTGTGAGCAAGGCCCGCACGACGGCCAAGGCACAGGCCCCCAGCCAACTCGTCGTCCACAAGCAGGATCGCTCGGTGCAGGAAAGCTTCTCCTACGACGCGGACGACAAATAAGCGACCTCTCAACCCCACCCTTCCCGGCGCCCCCTTTCATGGCGGCTTGCCCCCGATCTGGGGGTAGGCCGCTTTTTCTATTTGCTTTCCGGATCGGTCGGGCGGTACGGATTGGCCGAGAGCGACCCGGCCTCCACGCTCCGCGTGTAGACCAGACCGAGGGGTCGCTCGGTGAGGTCGTACGTCGTGCCCCGCGGCAGTCGGACGATCTGCACGTCGGCATAGGTGAGCGGCGTGTCCGGTTGGAGGGTCTCCGGGGGGTGATCGCCATGGACGAGGTACGCCCGCCCGCCGTACACCGTCCCTACGCCCGCGGAATCGACGACGAGGGCCGCCCCTTCGTTCACGCCCAGCCCGAAAAACGCGTCGGCGCCCGTCGCCTTCATCTGACGGGCGACAAAGGTGATGAGACGCCCCATGCGGTCGCGAGCCTGGAAGTGGCTGTCGGTGATGACGCGATCCAGCGCGGGCCAGTCGAAGTAGTCGTCGGTGAAGTGGATCCGATCGTCATAGGGATCGGCAAGCGCCTCGTCGGAGCGGACGCTGCCTGTGCACCCGTCGTACGCCACGTCGCCCTGGAGGGCAAGTCCGGCGCTCCCGCCGCCCACCCCGCCCCCTCGCTCGAACACGTCGATCACGGCGGTGTGGACCGTCCGTCCTCTCCAGTCCACGTAGTTGCACTGGTTCCCGCCCGCAAAATACACGATTTCGGCCTGCTGCACCGTCTCGGCCACACGGTCCACGTCGGCCCCGCGGGGATCGGGCATCGTGATGGTCTCGCAGGAGTGTACGCGCCCCAGGCCGATGAGCCGATCGCATTCCGGCGTGGGGCTTTCGTCCGACGGAAAGGAGGCCGCCAGGACGACCACATCGAGCGGCCGATCGGCCACCGCCCGGGCGTGGGCCTGAACCGCCGTGTCGAGGGGCACCCCGTCCCCCTGCAGTAGCAGCGAGGGACCTTCCAGGGGCGGCTGCACGTCCGCGTCCGCCCCCAGCCGCGTCGCCTCCACCCCGAACGGCAGGTCGTCGGACGGGTCCTCGCCCGCCGGTTCGCCACACCCGAGCCCCAGCGCTACGAGACCGGCGGCGAGGAGGCAGCGGAGGGCCACACGGAGACGCATGAGGACACGATGTGGGGTGGACAGGCGCAGCGCAAGCGCGGCACACCGTCGCGAAAACGTCGCGGCGCTCGTGCACGTAAGGGGTCGCCCGCGAGCGTCGTTCCCACAGCGCTCCCTCCGAGCCCCCCGCACGTTTGCCCTTGCTCATTCGTCCGGCTTCCGTTGCCTCCGTGTTATGATTCAGAGAGACGTGCTCATGCGGCAAATCCGCCAGTTCACGAAGGCGATTGCGACCCTGCTGGGCCAGTCGCACCGCGAGCAGCCCGAGGAGACCCTTCGCCAAATCGACGAGGCCTGTAAGACGCATCTCGACGGGCGGGCAGAAGACCTGCGCACCCTCCCGCCCGACGCGCTCCTGGAGCTCTGCCGCGAGAACGGACAGTTCGTCCCGGACGTGGCCCAGACGCTCGCCCGCGCCCTCCACCGGATGGGCGAGACGCACGAGTACCGCGACGACCCCGAGAAGGCGGGGCACTGCTTTGGCCGCGCGCTCTTCCTCTACCGCCACCTGCTGCAGGCCCCGGACGCCCCGGTGTCGTGGCAGGTCGGCACGACGGTCGCGACGCTTGAGAAGCGCGTCGAGACATTGCCGGTGGACGACACGACGGCGGAGGCGCTGAAGGCGTTGCGGAACGGGACGGAGTAAAAACACGTCTTGACTGGAGCGAGAATCAGGCCTCAGAAGCTGTTTGGTGGATGGATATTCAGCCGAGACATAGCGGGCGACGTG
>CAZRPQ010000403.1:0-2674 GCA_964601725.1 uncultured Salinivenus sp.
ATGACCGATATTCCGCAGGAGCTTCACCGGCGAGCAACGACCTGCCAGTCAAAACTATCCGGTCGCTGGTGCTCGTCGTCTCATGCGTTCCTCAACGGGTCCCTCCCTCGAGAGGCATTTTCCCCGCTCACGACTCCTCCGAAATGTAGTGCTCCAGCATGTCCTTGCCGGTGACGATGCCCACGAGTTCCCCGCTTTCCACGACCGGAAGCGACGACACGCGGTTGTCCAGCAGCGTTCGGGAGGCGTCCTCGATAGAGGTGTCGGGCCCGACCGTGATGGGATCGGACTGCATGATTTCCGACGCCGGCTGGCTGAGCGTTTTTATGTCGCGGTGCTCTTCGCTGTAGGTGTCGAGAAAGGGACTGATCGCCTCCAGGACGTCACGGTCCGAGATGACACCGCAAAGCTTTCCGTCCTCAACAACGAGCATGTGATTAAATCCTCCTTCCTGGAGGCGCTTGCGAATGTCCATGAGGGCCGCGTCCGGATAAACAGTCACGACATCGCGGCTCATGATGCTGTCTACGTTCATGATCGGGGCGGGAGCACTCGTGGGGGTCAGGAAAGCGCGAGCAGAATGCGATTTGGCGATGGAGAGGCCGTTCGTCTCGCGACGGAAGAGGGGGCGGAGCAGTGTGGAGCGACGCACGGGAGCCCCGCAACGTCGCGCATACCGCCGTCAAGAACCGGCACGTCGTGGCGGTGTTCGGCGGGAGCGGCACTTACAAGTCCAGTGTCCGCAAAGTAAATGTGAACATTCTGTCACACGAGGTCGAATTGCGAGGGATCCATGGTGCCTGCATCACGACGACGGCGCATCCGGCCGGCGGGCGACCATGAAGAGGCCGGTGCCGCGCTCGTTTTCCTGCTTCACGTCGGCCGCATTGAGCACCATCCCCAGCGGCAGGGCCGCCGTGTAGTAGAGCGGGAGCACGAGGATGGACGCCCATGTCGTCCCCAGCATCTGCATGGGCCACTTGATGAGGCCGCGCCAGGCCGCCGAGCCGTACGGGCCGTAGGTGTACAGTCCCCGCACCGGCTCTAGCCGCGCCGCGCGGAGCTTGTCGGCGAGTTCGGTTCGCCCGTATCCGTCCCGTACGTGCTCGCCAATGAAGCTCTCATCGCCCTCGGCCTGCACGTCCGACCCGCCCTGGTCCGAAGGCGTGTTGATGATGACGTGGCCGCCCGGCCGCAGCACGCGCTCAAAATGCTCGAAGACCGCCTCGTCGTCGGGAATGTGCTCCATCACGTCGACCGCCAGGATGAGGTCGAACGGCCCCTCCGACTGCAGATCCGTCAGGTCGTCGACCGCCCAGTCGATCTGGTCGGCCTGCGGGGTTTGGTCGACGAACCGGCGGGCCCGCTCCAGGTACTCCGTTTTCACGTCCACGGCCCGCACCTGCGCATTCGGAAACGTGCGGGCGACAAAGTAGGCGTACTGCCCGAAGCCTGTGCCGGCGTCGAGCACCCGAACGGGACGGTCGGCGGGAAGGGCACCCAGGAGACGGCGGACTTCCCGGCGCACGTACCACGCCCGGAGGAAGAGCAGGTTGAGGACCCCGTAGAGCAGCCGTTGCAGCAGGGGGTGGCGGCTGGCAATCTGGCCGAGTCGATCTTTGATCGGGTCGTACTTCATGCGTTTGCGTGTGGGGGTTTTGGTGTATGGGCGTTTGGGGGTGGGCGGACTTGGTCCTCTCAGGACGCTGCACCGCCGGGGACACACCGATCCTCCGAAACGAAGAGAGCACCTACAAGATGCGACGCGGCGTCGAGACGAACCTTCGGACGAACACGCCGGCGGTGTGAGACTACAGTCTGTACCCCAGAGCACCCGATCTGTTTTGTCAGCATCTCTCCAATCACCCACGAATCGAGCCCATGACCCACACCGAAGCCGGCGTTGCGATTGAACTGACGACAGGCAACATCGTGAAGCAGCCCGACGTGGAGGCCATCGTCAACGCGGCCAATGCTCAGCTGCGGACGGGCGGGGGCGTGGCGGGGGCCATCCATTCGGCGGCGGGGCCGGGCCTCACCGAGGAGACGCGTCCCATGGCCCCCATCCAGCCCGGCGAGGCGGTGATCAGCGGGGGGCACAAGCTGCCGAACGACCACGTCATCCATGTCCTCGGCCCCGTCTACGGCCGCGACGAGCCGTCCGACGAGCTGCTCCGCACCGGCTACGAGAATGCGTTGAGGCGAGCCGAGGAAAACGACCTCTCCTCCGTGGCCTTTCCCGCCCTCTCGACCGGCGCCTTCGGCTTTCCCATGCAGCCCGCCGCCCGCATCGCCGTAGAGACCATTCTTGACGCGGCGCCCGACCTCGACGCGGTCGAGCACGTCCGCTTCGTCCTCTTCGACGAGGACGCCCTCCGCGCCCACGAAGACGCCCTATCGACCCTCCGAAACGAGCGAGCGGACACATAACGTGAGAACGCTCAAACGTTTGGTGGCATTTCAAGTCTGTGAGTTGGAATCTCAGAACTGTACCCCCCGCGGGAAGACGGCCGACGGCGGACACCCCGGGAGTACTCGGTCACTCCGTTCCCAGCGCCGCAGACGGCCGTTTCTCGGCGTTCATCGGCGGTCTGCCGTCCGCCGTCCGCGGTCGTCACACGTCGAGGCAGCGTTTCCTCAGTCAACTCACAGCATTGAAGTGCGACCTAACGTT
>CAZRPQ010000404.1:0-2673 GCA_964601725.1 uncultured Salinivenus sp.
CGCCCCTCACCCTCGAAACGTCGGTGCAGCGAAACTGGATGCTCGGGCTTCTCTTCGTGGCGGGCCTGTTCGTCGTGGTGCCCATCGCCGGTAAGGCTTTGGCCTCACTGCTGTCGTTCCTGGGGCTGGGCCTCCTCCTGTTCGAGGTCTACAACGTCATCGCTGATCCGACGGGGCAGCGGTGGGGCGATCGCCTCGGCCGCACGAAGGTCGTGGTGGAAGGCGACGGAATGCTGTGAGGGTGATGCGTGAAGAGTGACGCGTGATGCCCCCGGCCACGAAGGCCTGACCCGTTGGAGACAGGTCGGCCGGGAAGGGGGGAAGATCGACCGCCCAGGTCTTCGAGCGTCGAGCCCCCGCGAAATCGAAGGCAGCAGCCATGGCATCCCCGTCGTCGACGTGGGCCGTTCCGGCTCTGGACCCCGCAGTTGACTCCCCGCCGATCCGGCCAGTATATTGGCCGAAGAACGTCGGGGCCCTTCACCGATCCATCCGTCGGCTGCCCTGTACAAACCCGGGCCTCACGGTTGTCTGGTCCGCCGCCGCTTTCGCTTCTGCCTTCTATCCCTCGCTCGCCATGGACGAACAGCGATACCTTGTTACTGCGCGCAAGTACCGGCCCTCGCTCTTCAAGGAGGTCGTCGCCCAGGAGCACGTCACCGAGACGCTCAAGAATGCAATTCGGCTGGAGCGCCTCGCGCACGCCTACCTGTTCAGCGGCCCGCGGGGCGTGGGCAAAACCACGGCGGCCCGCATCCTCGCGAAGGCCATCAACTGCGAGACGCCGAAGGAGGAACGGGAGGACGGCGCGGAGCCCTGCTGCGAGTGCGACTCGTGCGAGTCGTTCGAGGAGGGCCGCAGCCTCAACGTCTTCGAGATGGACGCGGCCTCCAACAACAAGGTCGACGACATTCGCGAGCTGCGCGAGAAGGTGCGCATCCCGCCGCAGGGGGAGCAGAAGAAGGTGTACATCCTCGACGAGGTGCACATGCTCTCGAAGCAGGCGTTCAACGCCCTGCTGAAGACGCTGGAGGAACCGCCCGCGCACGCCCTTTTTATCTTTGCCACCACGGAGCCGCACAAGGTGCTGCCCACCATCCTGTCGCGGTGCCAGCGGTTCGACTTCCGCCGCATTCCGGTGCCCAAGATCGTAGAGCGCCTCCGCGAAGTCTGTGAGATAGAGGGTGTGGAGGCCGATGAGGAGAGCCTTATGCTGTTGGCCCGCAAGGGCAACGGCGCGCTTCGGGACGCCCTGTCGGCGTTCGACCAGGCCCTCTCGCTCTGCGGGTCGACCCTGGAGTACGGCGAGCTCACCCAGGCCCTCGGCGTGGTCGACCAGGACCTCTTCTTCAAGCTCACCGATCACGTCGCCACCCAGAACACGGCGGGCATGCTCGAACTGGTGCGGCACGTGGTGCGCAGCGGATACGACCTGCAGGAGGTGCTGGTGGGACTGGCCGAGCACCTGCGCAACCTGCTGGTGGCCCACTCGCTGGGGAGCGACGCGCTGGAGGAGGTGGCCGCGTCCACGCGGACCCGCTACGCCGAGGAGGCCGGGCGTTTCGAGGAGCCCGACCTGCTGCGCCTGCTCACGATGGCCAACGACGCAGAGAACGACATCAAGCAAAGCCCGCAGCCGCGCCTCAGCCTGGAGACGACGCTCCTGAAGATGGCGCAGCTCCGCCGCTCAGCCGACCTCCGCGAGGTGCTAGAGAAGATCGATCGGCTGGAGCAGATGGCGGAGGAGGGCGAGCTGCCCGACACGGTGCCGGGCGACGGAACGGCCGGGGAGGAACTGCCCTCGTCCTCGGCCGAGGAGCCGTCGCTCGAGGCCGAAGAGACCGATTCGGCGGAGGACGAATCGCAGGACGAGCGGTCTGAGGCGGCGGCCAAACCCGCCCCGAGCTACGGGCCCGACTCCGACGCCCAATCGGCCCTGGACGAGGCGCCTCCTCCGTCCGGGGACGAGTCCACGAGCGAGTCTCCGTCCTCGCCCGACGAGACCTCTCCGCCGGAGTCCGACGCGTCGGATGAGGAGGACGACGAGACGGATGCCCCCGACGCTCCCGGCGGCGGTCCCGACCCTGCCCGCGATCCCTCCGTCGAGTACGACGACCTGTTCGGCGCGCCGGCGCTCGATTCGGAAGAGTCGTCCGGCGGCGAAGACGATACGGACGCGAGGGCCTCCCGTACCTCCGAGACGGACTCGGGACCGACAGAGGAAACGGACACACAGGCCACGGCGGTCGCCGAGGCCGACAGCCCCCAGCCTACCGCGGCCACCGACGACGGACTGGCGACCGAGTGGCCCCGGGTCGTGCGGGCCGTGAAGGAGGAACACATCAGTCTGGGATCGCTGCTGGACGAGGCCGAACCCGTGGAGTGCACGGGCGGGACACTCACTGTGGCCGTGCCCCGGGCCCTCCACCGCAACACCCTGCGCGACCGCAAGCGCGTTTTGCTCCAGCACGTAACTGCCACCACTGAGCGATCGGTCGAAGAGATTCGGTTCGTCGTCGAGGATACGACCGACGACGCTGCCGCGGACACTGCGGCCTCGGAGGAGCCCCTCAGTCCGCGCGAACAGCTCCAACAGCTCCGCGACACGTACCCGGCGCTCGACATCCTCTTCGGCGACTTCGGGGCCGAGCCCGTGTGGTAACTCGACCGCGG
>CAZRPQ010000405.1:0-2667 GCA_964601725.1 uncultured Salinivenus sp.
CCTCCATGGGGAAGACGGCATTTTCTCTGGCTGCGGCCCAAAACGCCGCCACCCACCCGGAGCGGTCGACGGGCGTGGCCATCTTCTCGCTGGAGATGGGCGCGCAGCAGCTTGCCCAGCGCATGCTCACCTCCCAGGCCCGCGTGGACGCCCACAAGGCCCGCACGGGCCGCATGAAAGACGAGGACTGGAAGCGGCTGGCGCGGGCGGCCGGAGACCTTAGTGAGGCAGAGATCTTCATTGACGATACGCCGGGGCTCAGCGTGCTCGAGCTCCGCGCCAAGTGCCGCCGCCTGAAGGCCGAGCACGACCTCGGCCTCGTGGTGGTCGACTACTTGCAGCTCATGCAGGCCTCCGGGGCCAACCTGCGCAGCGGGGCCAACCGGGAGCAGGAGATTGCCCACATCTCGCGCTCGCTGAAGGGGCTGGCCAAGGAGCTCGACATTCCCGTCATCGCCCTCTCCCAGCTCAACCGCGCCGTCGAAAACCGCGGGGGTGATAAGCGCCCTCAGCTCTCGGACCTGAGAGAGAGCGGCTCGATCGAACAGGACGCTGACGTCGTCGCGTTCATCTACCGGGCCGAGCGCTACGGCATCACGGTCGACGAGCAGGGCAACTCCACCGAAGGCATCGCCGAAATCATCGTGAGCAAGCAGCGAAACGGCCCCATCGGCAACGTCGAACTCGCCTTCGTGAAGCAATACGCCCGCTTCGAGCCCCTCACGCAGTACGACGAAACGGGGGGCGGCCCGCCGCAGGGCGACGGCTCAGCCCCCATGGGCCCGGCACCGGGCGGAGCGTCTGACGGTAACGTGGGCGGCCCCGCCGATGAGGGGGGAGGAAACTCCTTCGAAGACGATGCGCCCTTCTAGAACGGAATTCCTCTCGGATTACAACCCGACGCGCTCCCCGTCCCCGCATCCGTGGTCGGCACGAACTTCCTCCAGGGCCGCTCTGACTCGCCGCTGACACTCGGCACTCGATTCTCCACCCGGCAGCGTCAGGTCGAAGTCGCTCCAGACGCGCCGGAGGGCCTGCCGATGATCGTCGAGCCACTGGTCCGTCAACTCCCGCTCCCGCAGCCGGTCGTCGGCATGAACCGGCAGGTCGCGATCTGCAGCGAGGGGCTGCACCGTCGCCACCGCCCGCCGATACAGGCTTGCGTAGATGGCATCGATCCGACAGTCGGCGAGTTGATCGACGAGTGTGCGTGCCTGTTCTTTGCCCGTCTGGCTCAGCAGTCAGTCCGACTCCGGCACGTCGGGCAAGACGGTGCTCTCTGCGTGGCGAAGCAGGTAAAGCATCGCTGGCGAGCGGCCGTTCGGAGAGGTCCAGCCGGGAGTGTCGTTATGCCTCGGGGTGCACGGCGACCACCTTGCCGATCTGCTCGTGCGCCTCGGCGTAGGCGTGCGCGTCGCCGATCCCGTCGAACGTGAACGTCTGGTCATCAACGAGCGGGCGCAGGTGCCCCTCGTCCACCAGTTCAGCGGTCCGTCGCAGGATCTCGCCGTGGCGGGCCCGGCCCACACCGTGCAGCATGGGGATGAGCATGGACACGAAGTGCACCGAAATGCCGCTGCCGTAGACCCGACGGAGCCCTCCGTCCGCCGGGGCGCCGACGGTCGCGACCTGCCCGTTGAGCCGCGTGGCCTTCACGGAGGTCTCCACGTTCTCGCCGGCCACGGTGTCGAACACGAGGTCGAAGCCGCGGCCGTCGGTGCACCGCTGCGTGTACTCCTCGACCGGCTCCTCCTCGTAGTTGATGAGCGTGTCGGCGCCCAGGTCGGCCCCAAGGTCGAGTTTCCGCCGCGAGGACGCCGTCACGGCCACCTCGGCCCCGCGCCAGGCCGCGAGCTGGAGCCCTACGTGGCCGACTCCACCAGTGGCGCCGTGCACGAGGACCTGCTCGTCCGTCTCCACGTCTGCCTTATCGATGAGCCCCTCCCAGGCCGTCAGCGTCACGAGCGGGAGCGCAGCGGCCTGCCGGAACGAGAGCGACGCAGGCATTGGGGCCAGGAGCCGCGCGTCGCAGGGCATGTGGTCGGCCAAGGCGCCGTGCGGGGCGTTCGCAAAGCCGCCGGCACAGCCATAGACGGGGTCGCCCTCGTCGAAGGCCGTTACGTCGTCCCCCACCGCCTCGACGGTCCCCGCCACGTCCCCATGCAGTGTCGCGGGACGGGGCGGGCAGAGCGCCTCAGCGTCCCCCCGGCGGATCTTGTAGTCGACGGGATTGACGCTCGTGGCGTGCACCCGGACGAGGACCTGATGGTCGTCGAGACCGGGCACGTCGATCTCGCGTCGCTCGAAGACCTCCGGGCCGCCGAAGTCGTCGATAACCCAGGCGTTCATCGTGGACGGGAGCGCGGAATTTGGGGTCGTCATGGGTATGGTTTCGTCGTGTTCGGAACGCGCCGAGAATGGAGTGTCGTGGAACCGCATCAGGGGCCGCTTCGGCCGGGTGCTGGCTTCATCTCCCACAACACATTGATGATCTGCCAGTCGCCGTCCTGTTTCACGAGGTGGAGATAATCGATCCAGTCCGCCGCGACGATCTTCACGCTGGCGGCACCCTCGAAGACATCGAGGATGGTCACCCCCTTCCGACGCTTCTCGTCGGGAATCTTGGTGCCGTGCCCCTTTTTCGTCGCCGCGACGAGAGCGGTCGAG
>CAZRPQ010000406.1:0-2666 GCA_964601725.1 uncultured Salinivenus sp.
CCACCGCCTACGTGAGCCTCGAGCTGACGGCGCGCAGCCTGAAGGAGAAGCTGCCGGACTGGTCGTGGCTCCCCGACTCCACCCTCCAGCCGCGACGTGCGTAATCACGATCCGTCTGCCGCACTGGGTCCCACGAACGATTTCGGGAATGCTGCTTTCTACGCATGACTGAAGGGGCGGCGCCGGGGCCTTTGTGGACCGCCGGTGCCTCATGCCCCAGCGCATCTCCTTTCTCACGACGCCCCTGCTCCCATGCGCTCGCCCCCCTCCTTCCCTCCCCCCGTCCTTGCCCCCCTGCTCGGGTGTGCGCTCCTCGCCGTCGGGATTCTCCCGCTTTCGGGCTGTGCCCAAAACCAGGACAGCTCTGACCAGGAGACTCCGCAGATCAAAACCCCGTCGCCCGAAACCACCGTGGGCGACACCGCGGTCGACGCAGACGTGCCCTACGTGGCTACGCCTCAGGAGACCGTAAGCGCAATGCTCCGACTCGCCAACGTGTCCAAAAACGACACCGTCTACGACCTCGGAAGTGGAGACGGTCGCATTCCCATCACGGCTGCTCAGCGGTACGGCGCCCGCGGCGTCGGCATCGAGATTAAGCCGAGTCTCGCGCAGCGAGCCCGCAAGAACGCCAAACTGTCGGGCGTGAGCGACAAGGTCGAGTTCCGACGGCAGGATATCTTCAAGACCGACTTCAGCGAGGCCACGGTCGTCACGATGTACCTCTTCCCGGAGGTCAACATGAAGCTCCGGCCCATGCTCTTCGAGCAACTGGAGCCCGGCACGCCCGTGGTCTCCCACAGCTTCGACATGAACGAGTGGGAGCCCGACTCGACCCTGCGGGTCAACGACGACGTGCTCTACCTGTGGACGATTCCGGAGGACATTCCCGACTACCTGCAGGAGGAATAGCGGCCCGTCAACTGTCCGAAAAACCCCGTCTACTGTCAAGACTAATTTTTCATGGGGGCATTTTCTCGCTTGTTGCCCGAACCGAAGCCTGATCCGTGAAGCGTGAAAGAGAGCAGTCACTTGTTACTCTTCACGCATCACGAGGCGAGGCCCTCCGGTATTATCTGAAGAATCAGGGTTGACGCTGTATCAGGTTGTGCCCTATCGAATGGACGCGAAGAGGTCACGCGATCGTGGCGTCACCTCTTCTCCATTTCCCCGCATCGAATCGGACGGAGCGCTGACGCAACTGACCACAATCTGGGGACAAAGACAAAACCCCGCTCGCCCCCTCGTCGGGACGGAACGGGGTTTCTGTATGCCTCAATCGGACGTGGAGCCACTGGGATTCGAACCCAGGACCTCTGGAGTGCGATTCCAGCGCTCTACCAGCTGAGCTATGGCCCCAGATGGAATCGGAGGCGGCGACGTGCCGCTTCGTCTTAGAATTCTGCCATTGGCTACGGCGCGTTCTGACAGTCTGTTCCTACGAGCACGGCCGACGGGGCGCCAATCGGCGGAATCCATCGTGAGAACCGTGCGAAAGAGCGGCCGTGACGAGCGTGTAAGAAGCTCGACGCGGCGGGCACGCGTGTCTGAGCGTGCCGTAAAGTCTACTGCATCGATTTAGAACCAGGCCGCTTACGCCGTGAGTCACAAAAATTTGCCGACGAAGACGTGCCCCGTTTGCAACCGCGAGTTTGAGTGGCGGAAGAAGTGGGAAGACGACTGGGAGAACGTCAAGTATTGCAGTCAGCGCTGCCGCCGCAACAAGGACCGCGATCACATCCCCTGGGCGAAGGAAGAATGATGGCTGGAGGGATGGAGGTCTGGAGGTATGGATGTATTTCCTTCCATTCCCTCCCTACTCTTCCCACCTTCAACCTTCCAACCTTCAACTTTCCCACTTTCAACTTTCCCACCTTCAACCTTCCCCCCTTCGACCACCGTGCCTTCCACCGCCCTCGTCTGGATCCGCAACGACCTCCGCGTCCGCGACCACGCCCCGCTCCGCTACGCGGCCGATCACTTCGACCAGGTGGTGCCCGTCTACTGCTTCGACCCGCGCCACTTCGGCACCACCATGTTTGACCTGCCGAAGATGAGCGCCATCCGGGCCCGCTTTCTGCGCGAGAGTGTGGAGGACCTGCGCGCGTCCCTTCGCGACCTGGGCAGCGACCTCGTGGTGCGCCCGGGCCGCCCCGAATCGGTGTTGCCCGACCTGGTGCGCCAAACGGACGCCACCGAGGTGCTTCAGTTTCAGGAGGTGGGAACCGAGGAGCGACAGGTGGAGGACGCCGTGGCGGAGAGCCTGGCCGACACCGACGCGACGCCGGGCTTCTTCTGGGGCAAAACCCTCTACCACGTCGACGACATTCCCTTCGAAGGGCCCGACGACGTTCCGGACGTCTACACGAACTTCCGGAAGGGCGTGGAAAAAAAGAGCCGGGTCCGCCCCACCGCCGACAAGCCCACCTCGCTCTCGCCGCTGCCGGAGGACATCGATCCCGGAACGATCCCCACGCTCGACGACCTTGGCTTCGACGACGACGGGGCCGTGGACGAGCGAGGCGTGCTCCCCTTCCGCGGGGGCGAAACGCGAGGGCTCGACCGCATCGACGAGTACATCTGGCGCGAGGACTGCCTCAAGAAATACAAGGCCACGCGCAACGGCCTCCTCGGCGCCAACTTTTCGTCGAAGTTCAGCCCCTGGC
>CAZRPQ010000407.1:0-2659 GCA_964601725.1 uncultured Salinivenus sp.
GTCCCCCCCAACGCCCCCGACGCCCTGGCTGAGGCCGCTGTGCACGTCCTCACGAGCCCCGAGGTTGCCGAGAGGCTCGGACGACAGGGCCGTCACCGAGCCGTCCATGAAGCGAACTGGGACGTCATCGCCGACCGCATCTACGACCTCCTGACGTGCGAATCCGCGCAACCGGCTGCATCTCCGGCGATGTTCGCAAAGGATGCGCCCGGACGTTGAACCTATCGGTCCCACAAAAACTTGGGAACACGGCACTGCTCGCTGCTCTGGCCTCGCCTTCCGATCCTTCCATCGCGTCATGCTGCTGCTCCAGGGCGTCTTTCGATCGGGGACGACGGCGCTTTTCCGAACGCTGCGCCGCGACGAGCAGCTGCGCTGCTTCTACGAGCCGCTGCACCCTGATCTGCCGGAGCACGCCCGCGAGGCCCGCGCTGCCCGCCCCAATCATCCGAAGTCGTCGCTTTACGCGGAATATGCCCCTCTCCTCGACCGACTGAAGTCTCGGCTCGGCTCCACGCCCTCGAACTCGCCGCGCGTGCTCGGGGCCGACGACGAGGCCCCGTCCCTGACGGCCTACCTGCGCGGTTTGACGGACACTGAGGAGGTCCCACTCCTGCAATTCAACCGGGCCTTCTGGATGGTCCCCTGGCTCGCCCGTACGTTCCCGGAGGCCTCGTTCGTGCAGCTCGTCCGCGATCCTCGATCAGTCGTGTGGTCGCAGCTTACCACCGCGTCCGGCGAGCGGGTGCGAATGGACTGGCCCCTCTTGGGCCGCCTGCTGCCGTTCTCGTCCGGCACCCTGCGTCGGGTCTTTTCCGAGTATGCCTACTTCGGGGCGTATCAGCTCGACGAGTACTTTGAGGCTGGGCTCCGGGGTCTCGACGACGGCCCGAACGACGATGCCCTGACCTCTGCGCTCCGACGCCTGGATGCGGTGCGCGAAGCCCCGCCGTACGTGAAGGCCCTGGCCCTGTGGGGCGCCCAGGTCGAGGCGTGTCGGCGCCACGCCCAAACCGCGTTTGGCGACCGGTCCATCCTGCTCCGGTACGAAGACGTTTGCGAATCCCCCTGCGCGCACCTTCGGACGATCTATGCCCGCCTGGACCACTCTCTCCCCGACGCCGTCCGCGACTACGCCCGCCGCACCATCGACACCGACCGCCTCCGGCGCTGGACGGACGTCCCCACCGCCGAGCAGCGCTTCCGGGAGGGCATCGAGCGGGCACAGGTCGCCGACCTGATGCGCGACCTTGACTACGACCTCACGTAGACATCCCACCGCGACGTCCCCATGAAGCAGCGGCTTTTCGACCTTTTCGAGACGGCCCGCGACGGATGGGTCCAGTTTCAGGAGAGCCAGTGGGGGCAGCGCCTCCTCGCTGGCGTCCGCTGGTCGTTCATGGTCGCCGTCATCTCCTACCTCGCGTACCAGTTCACCGACATTGGATGGGGCCGGGTATGGCGGGCCCTCCCTACCACGCCCTGGTTTTACGTCCTGCTCCTCCTGATGTACGTCAACCTCCCCATTGCGGAGGTCGCGATTTACGGACAAGCCTGGAACGCCACCGCCCGGGGCCTGCTCCCGGTTCTGCTCCGCAAGCGCGTGCTCAACAACGACGTGCTCGGCTACTCGGGGGAAGCGTACTTCTCCCTCTGGGCCCAGCGCAACACCAACCTTGGGTACCGGGAAGTCCTGGAGACGATCAAGGACAACACCATCGTCTCGTCGGTGGCGTCCACGAGCGTCGCCTTCCTGCTGCTGGCAATCTTTTTCCTCTCTGGACAGGTCAAACTGCTCACACGGTACCTCCCCGACCAGACCTCGACCGTGGCGGCGGGCATCGCCGTGCTCATCTGCGCCGTTGCCGTAGGCGTCACGTTTCGCCGCACGATTTTTTCCCTCTCCCCCTCGCTCCTTCTGTGGATCGGAGCGGCGCACCTGACGCGCTTCCTGGTCAACACGGGCCTGCAGGTCGCGCAGTGGGCCGTCGTGATTCCCGAGGTGTCGGTGGGGAGCTGGGTGACGCTGCTGGCCCTGCACATCGTCGTGAACCGGATCCCGTTCGTGCCGACCCGGAACCTCGTCTTCATGGGGGCGGGGCTGGAGCTCGCGGGGGCCCTTCAGATTCCGGAGGCCGCCCTGGGAAGCATGCTCCTGGCTCAGACGCTCCTCGATCGTGGGCTCAACTTCTTGACCTACGCCGGGACCTCGGCCCTCGACGCAGTTACCGTGGACGACCGCGAAGAGCTTGAGGACCTTTCGCTCCCAGACGAACTGGCATAGCTTCGACCGCGGTCGGCCGACGGCAGACCGCCGTCCCGGTGTCAGAACAAGCCCGGACCGGGGCGCTGATTGCCCGATCTAATCTCAACCGCTGGACTTGTTCTCGGCCATCACCTCGTCCCGCTTCTTCCGGAGGCTCTTCATGAGCGTCTCAAAGCCGCGCTGATTAATGACCGGCCGGAACGAGTTGGCGTAGGGGTCCACGGTACCGACCCCATCCACAATAATGTCCTCGGCTCGCCACCCCCCCTCGCGGCGCGTCAGCACGTAGTCCACGGGAGTGGTGCGCCCCTTGTACTTCGTCTGGGTGCGCACGAAGGCACTGTCGCCGTGTACCTCAATCTGGTCGTAGGTGACCTTTGAGTTGTACACCCC
>CAZRPQ010000408.1:0-2657 GCA_964601725.1 uncultured Salinivenus sp.
TCCATCTTCTGGGCCGTCATCGATTCGAGGTACGTGCCCGACGCGTCTCCGTGGGCCGCCTCCACCGCTTCGCAGGCCTCCCGGTAGAGACGGTCTATGTCCGGCCCGGAGAGGGCATCGATCTCCTCCTGCGTCCGATCTGACAAAAAGAGCTCTTTCGCGTCGACCGATTCCGGTCCCGTTCCCGAAGGAGCCGGTGTCTCTTGGCCTCCGCCCGGAAGGTCCTGAGACTCGCGGCCTCCTCCAAGAGACGAAACCTCCTCCTGGAGATTCTCAATGACGCCCTCGTTCTCCTTCACAAAGAACTCCAGTCGCTTCGGGGTGCAGCCTTCTCTCGGAGCTCCTCCTGCGCCTGGGGAATATTCTACGGTTCTTGCCCAACCTCCTCCCGACACTGTCCCGTTCGGGCGTTCCACATTGGCATCTTGTATCCCTTCCGCCCATATTCGTCTAAATGCACACATTCACCTCGACGCATCCACTGAGTGTATTCACTAGGTGGATTCCGGCCCCGAACGCATTGCGACCATGCACCCGTCCTACGCCGACTCGGATTCGCCAAGCGACCAGCCTTCTCATTTCTGGGCTGTTTCTGCTTCTTGGGCCGTTTCTGCTCGTGCCCTCCACCTACGCCCAAGGCTCCGTCACAATACGCATCCCGGACACGAGCGCAGCGCCGGGCGACACCGTCGTCGTGCCTGTCCACATCGGCGACCTCGACCAGGCCAGTGATGTGAGCTCGTATGGCCTAGATCTCGCGCTCGACGACGCCGTTGTCTCGTATGCAGGCTTCGAGGCCGAGAACACGCTGACAGGCGCAGCCGGATTTACCGTCCGCGACAACCCGGACATCCCCCGCATCGGCGCGTTCGGCTCCTCCTCCCTCAACGCCGAGGCGGATGAAGGCCCCCTGCTGCGGCTGGTCTTCGACGTCGAGGGCGAGGGGGCCACGGCCATAACGCTGGAGGATCTCGTGTTTGACGGAGGAAATCCTTCCCCCGACCCGGCTGTCCCTGAGTTCGCCCTGACGACCGACCTCGAGAAATCAACGGTAGAACCGTCTGGGTCCGGCGAGGTGTCGTTCGGGGACACCGGTGTTGAAGCGGCGTTCGAGGACGTGCAGCAGGAGGGCACCGTCGAAGTGGCCTTTTTCCCCGGTAGCGTCACCAACGGGTTGGGGTCCACCGATTCCTTCGAGAACGTGAGCAGCTACCGGTGGGACATCGGCAACCAGGGCGTGTCTTTCACCTCTGTCGACGTCTCATTCCTACTTAGCGACGCAGACATTGTGGGCATCGGCGACCCGTCCAAGGTCAAGATACTGGTCGCCCCGGACAAGAACGGCCCCTTCGAAGCAGTAAAAAAGACGCGATACGACGACGGGGGAACCCCCGATGACGCCACCGACGACAGGCTCGTTGCTGAAGGACTTAAAGGTTTCAGCAGCTTCAAAATGGCCAGCAATGATTCCAGCAATCCACTGCCCGTGGAACTGGCCGCCTTCACGGCGACTGCCGACGGGTCGGCGGCGCTCTTGAGGTGGCGCACCGCCAGTGAGACGAACAACGCCGGCTTTGAGGTGCAGCACTGGGGCCCCAATGCCTCAAGCTACGAGGCCGTCGACTTCGTGGACGGGGCCAGCACCACCACTAGCCCCCAGACCTACCGCTCCCGCATCGAGGACTTGGGGGTAGGCTCCCATCAGTTTCGGCTCCGGCAGGTCGACACGGGCGGAGCAAGCTCCCTCAGCAACCCGGTGGCCGTAACTGTCGAGGCGAGGCGAGCCCTTGCCTTGCGGATGACAGGCCCAAATCCCGCCCGGCAGGAGACGACGCTCACGTTCACCGTCCAGACGAGAGGCCGCGCCGAGGTCGCGCTGTACAACGTGCTCGGGCAGCAGGTCCGCCGGCTGTACGACCGGAAGGCCGTGCCCGGCGAGCGCTACGCGGTCGACGTAGATGCGGGCAGGCTTCCCTCAGGCTCGTATTTTGCCCGCCTGTCCAGCAATGGAGAGACCCGCGTGCAGCAGATCGTGGTGGTGAGGTGACTGGGGAGAACCTCGCAGGCAGCCTCCTCGAATGGGGCGGGCCCGCTGGTGACCGTCCGGTCTGTCCAGGGCGGATTCGCAGGAGCGCGCCATGTAGGGGCCCCGGAGGAGGAATCCCTGAATCGCATTCCTTCCTGGGTTTTCCGGGAGGCGTTTTCATCCCACGTGGCCCCCCTCTAGATCCCCAGTCAGGAGAGCTCTAGCGCGTCGGCGGCGATTTCCGGACGCTCCGCTCCTCCCGGGCACACCATCTGCACTCGTTTCCGGAGGGAACTACAAGACGCAGCTCACGTCCCGCTCCAGAGCTGTTCCATCTTCTGGGCCGTCATCGACTCGACGTAGGTGTCCGACGCGTCTCCGTGGGCCGCCTCTACCGCTTCGCAGGCCTCCCGGTAGAGACGGTCTATGTCCGGCCCGGAGAGGGCATCGATCTCCTCCTGCGTCCGATCTGACAAAAAGAGCTCTTTCGCGTCGACCGATTCCGGTCCCGTTCCCGAAGGAGCCGGTGTCTCTTGGCCTCCGCCCGGAAGGTCCTGAGACTCGCGGCCTCCTCCAAGAGACGAAACCTCCTCCTGGAGATTCTCAATGACGCCCTCGTTCTCCTTCACAA
>CAZRPQ010000409.1:0-2655 GCA_964601725.1 uncultured Salinivenus sp.
CGCATTTGAGGCAAATCGCTATTGACTCAACTCACAGGTCTGGAATGCGACCAAAGATTGCAACATCAGAGCAAGCGACTCTGGGGGCCAGTCTCGTCCTTGAAGGGCGCACTAGATGAGCGTGCCAGTCGGGGAGGAGGCCTCTCCCTCGGCCCAAGCGAGTGACAAAACGACACGCCCCGCCGTGCCCCCCGCCCCAGGCCCTTCCGACGACACGATCGAGGATGCAGGTGGGGAAGTCCCCCTGGCGAGGCCGCCCCGGGCGGCGAGGACACGCCCGGCGAGGAAGAGTCTTCCGAAGAAAAGCCTTCCGAGGAGACAGGCCCCCCGAGGCGATCTGGGCGACACTCGGGGACCTGCGCGCCCGCCTGCTGCCTCCGTCCGACCGAAGCGACAGCCCGGACAACTCCACCGATACGGATGGCTCCAACGGGTAGCCGGGCCGCAGCGGCCCTCCGGCCCCCAATGGCCGACGCCAGATGCCCGACGCGAGACCCCCAATCTGATCATGGGGCCGTGTCTCACAGTGTTGACATGCTACCCATTTTCAGTCGCCTCTCAGCTCTGTGAGGCGGAGGCCGCAGTCAGCAGTCTGCCGTCCGCAGTCTGCCGTCCGTGGTCATCGCAGGTCCAGGAGCCCGTCCTCGGTCACTTCACAGCATAGAAGCGCAATCAATCTTCCAGTCTTCCTACCTTCACCCTTCCCCCCTACCGCACCCGAATCCGCTGGCCAGGCTGGAGCGCCCCCGACAGGTCGTTGAGCGCCCGGAGTTGCTGCACGGACACGTCGTACGCGCGGGCAATCTCGGTGAGGGTATCGCCCCGACCGACGGTGTGGTAGGTGGCCTCGGCGGCGTCGCCTGCGTCAGAGGGGGACCGTCCCTGGACCGTCACCTGATTCGTGATCTTCCGCACGCCCTCCACGTTCGTCGCGAGACGCTCGGCGCGGCGGTATTGCTTGCGGGTGTTGACGTCCCCCCGCAGGACGAGGTGGCCCCGGACCACAGAGGGGGAAAAGTTGAAGCGACGGAGCGTCTCGACGCGGACGAGGGCCTGCTTGACGCGAGCCCCCACGCTCGCGTCCGAGAGCCGCTGGGCGACGGTGCGGGCGTCGTCGGCCGGCGACGGGGGAGGCGTATCCTCGACGGCGGTCGGACCTCGTCCTCGCTCCGATCGGGGCGCGTGCAACGTTTCAGCGGAGGAATCTCGAGGGGGCTGGGGGCTCGCCTCTACAGTCGTCGCCGTCGTGTCTGAAGGGGACGGCGAGCCGGACGAGTCTGGGGTACAGCCCACCCCGATGAGACCTCCGAGCAGGAGGCCGCTGAGACATCCGATCAACAGCGAGGGCGAGCGGAGGGGCATGAGGAAGCAAATAGAGAGCGTCGTTATGCTTCCACCGGTTGCCGGTCGGTCTCGGAGTGGGGTACCTCCGCCGTGCCGTGCTCACTCAGCCACCGCTCGGCGTCGATCGCCGCCTTGCAACCGGTGCCGGCGGCCGTCACGGCCTGCCGATACACGTGGTCCTGCGCGTCGCCGGACGCGAAGACGCCGGGCACGTTCGTGTAGGTGGAGTCGGCCTCCGTGAGAATGTAGCCATCCTCGTCCATCTCGACCCAGCCCTCGAACGGCCCCGTGTTGGGTGTGTGGCCGATGGCGAGGAAGAAGCCCGTCACGTCATCCATGACGCGCGTCTCGCCCGTGTTGTTGTTGATCACCTCAATGCCCTCAACGGCGTCCTCGCCGAGCACGTCGACGACCTCCGTATCCCAGATGAACTCGATCTTGTCATTCTCGAAGGCCCGCTGCTGCATAATCTCCGAGGCCCGCAGCTCGTCGCGGCGGTGGATGACGTACACCTTTTCGGCAAACTTGGTGAGGAAGGTGGACTCTTCCATGGCACTGTCGCCGCCGCCCACCACGGCCACCGTTTCGCCGCGGAAGAACGACCCGTCGCACGTCGCGCAGGCGCTCACCCCCTTGCCGATGAGGCGCTGCTCGTTCTCCAGCCCCAGGTACCGGGCCGAGGCCCCGGTGGAGATGATGACGGTCTGCGCATAGATCGGCGTCTCCCCGTCGACCAGCAGCCGGTGGGGACGCTCGCGGAAGTCGACGTGCGTGACCGTGCCGTAGCGCGACTCGGTCCCGAACCGCTCGGCCTGATCCTGGAAGCGGTCCATCATTTCCGGACCGAGCAGGCCCTCCGGGAAGCCCGGATAATTTTCTACGTCGGTCGTCGTGGTAAGCTGGCCGCCCGGCTCCGGCCCCATGAAAATCAGGGGGTCCAGGTCGGCCCGGGCCGTGTACAGCGCCGCCGTCCAGCCGGCCGGCCCTGTCCCGACCACGACCACGTCGCGGGCCTCCGCCTCCGAGAAATCGATGCCTTCGAAGGCGGCGAGGTCCGGGTGCTGCTGTCCATTCGAGAGGGCTCCGTTTTCGTGCATGCGATCAGTACTGAATTTCCGAGAGGGGAGAACGTTTTCCACGTTGAGGCGTCCCGGAGCCCGACGGTCCTGTCCTTGCGGGGCGGGACGCCTCTACGCAAGAGTTACGCGGGTTGGCCGGCGAGCTCCTCCAGGTTCTGCTTCAGCGGTTGCTTGCCCGCGGCGCCCACGACCTGTTCCTGCACCTCGCCGTCCTTGAAGAACAGCAGGGTCG
>CAZRPQ010000410.1:0-2652 GCA_964601725.1 uncultured Salinivenus sp.
AAGGTGGGAAGGGTGAAGGTGGGAAGGTTAGAAGTTGGGTGTGATGCGCAGCCAGATGGAGGGGGAGGAGCCGGTGGCGGGCACGTCGCGGAGCGGCCAGGCCACGTCGAGGCGAATCTGCCGCTCGTCGAGCCCGATGCCGAACCCGGCGGACGGGAGCACGTCGTCCATACGGAAGCGCTGGCCCGGCTGACCGACCCACCCTGCGTCGAAGAGACCGACCAGGAAGAGGTCGTCGAGAACGTCGTCGTCCAGGGTGGCACCGTCAATGATGTACTCAACGTTGCCCAAGAGCACTTGGGTGCCGCGACGGGCGTTCTGGTCGTAGCTGCGCACGGAGCCGATGCCCCCAAGCGTGAACTGCATCTGGGGGGGAGCCTCACTCGTGGCGTATCCGCCGCGGAGGCGAAGTCCGAGGCGCGTGGTGGGGGAGAGCGGAAGGAAAGCGCGCCCGTCCACTTCGTATCGATTCACGTCCAGGTCCCCGCCGAAGGCCGTCCCGATCGTGGCCGCGGCCCGAAACGCTGCGCCCGTGGGCAGGTCGTCGGGGTCGCGAATGCGTCCGCCCTCAAGGCTTGCGAATCCTGCCTGCAGGCGCCCCTCCTCGGCCGCCGGATTGGAGCGGAAGGTGCCCGCCTCAAAAAGCGACCAGTTCGTGTTTCTCATCAGGGACCGATGCTCCTCGGCCCGGAACCCGGCCGTCAGGCGGAGCGTGTGCGGGAGCGCCTGCACGGCGTACAGAGCCCCCCCTTCGGCCTCGTAGTAGTCGAAGAAGTCGTACTCGAAGCCCATTCCGCCGAGCGAATTTTCTGCGTACGAGGTCTTCCACCGGTCGGGGCTGAGGGTTTGTTTCCGATACGACGCACCGATTTTTAGGCCGGTCTCCGCATCGCGCACAAGCCTCGATTCGACGCCAACCGTGTAGCGGAGGTCTTTCAGGGCGAAGGCGTACCCGAACTGGCCGTAGATCCGCGCCGTGTCGTCCGGATCGCGGAGCGAGAGCGGGTCGCGCTGAACGCCGAGCACGAGTCCCTCGACCCGATTGTAGCGAACGGGCGGGGCCGTGCGGTAAATGGTCGATTCCCGCTCGTAGGGCTGCGTCCATCCCTCGTTGGCTCCGACGTAGTCGCCGGCGTGATCCTTCACGTACGACCCCGCCCAGTCCCATGGCGCTGCGTCGACCGCATCCTCATCCGGCGCGTGGGGCGCTGTGCTATCGGCGACTGCGCTCGGGGCCGAGGCCGAAGGAACGGCAGTGGACGTCGTCGATTGGGCGGCGGCACAGGGGACGGCGATGACGAGAACAATGGATAGAAGAGAGGCTGAGAGGAATCGCATGGTGATGTCGAGGACACTTTGAAGACACATTTGAGGGCGAGATTTCGTCTGCCAGACGAGAAAGATTGAGTCGCTTTGGGCCCGCTGGAAAGCAACAGCAGCGTGATGGTACGACACTCCTCAGGCGACTGTTACAGGGGCGGTGGTGGAAGCGTGGGGCCGTATCTGGGAACCATCCTGCGGATCGGATTCCTGTGTATTTGCACTTTTCCTCGCCAGGGGGATCTCCGCTGGTGGAAGAAGGGGCTGTTCGCGCAGACGGGGCTTCGGCGGGATCGGCGCGTTAGCATTTCGAGTCCTCAATGGGTACGTTTTCCTGTCCAGAAGCCCTTGGGGAGCAGAACGTGATTCTACCACAGACTGAGTTCGGTCATGCGCACGTTTCCTTTTGGTCTCGTCTTGACGGTGCTCCTCGGAGCCCTCTTCGCAGGGGCGTGCAGTGGCCCTCCCACACTGCGGACGCAATCCCTGTCTCAGGCCCCAACCATCGACGGGGTCCTCTCCGACTGGGGAGGCACCCTCACCCGGGTGGAGGACCACTCCGTGTCGATGAATGCCGTCCCGACCGACAGCACCCTGTACGTGGCGCTTTTGATCCGGGACGGCGCCCTCATCCGCTCGGTGGCAGAACAGGGACTCGTCGTGTGGGTGGACCCGTCGGGTCGACAAAAACACACCTACGGGGTGCGATATCCCCTCGGACTGCGGGCACAGCGCGCAGAACGGGCAGCCGGTTCCTCCGCCTCAGATGCATCTCAGCGTTCGCTGGCGCTCGACGATCTGTTTCCGTCGGACCTCGCCATCATCCGGAACGACACGGTTCGGCACCGCATGCCTGCGGGCCTTTCGGCGGACCTGCAGGCCCAGGCCTCGCTCGACACCGGGTCCCTGATCTACGAGGTCGCCATCCCGATCAGCCCGTCTGCGTCTAGCGTGGGCACGGACGGCCGGCAGCATGGCCTCCGCACACCGTTGGAGAACGCCGTGGCCGTCGGGCTCGAAACTCCCAACCCGGACGATGACTCGGAGCTCCTCAGGCAATCTCAGGGAATTCCGTCCGTGACGGGAAGGGGCAGACGGGGCCGTTCTCCACGGGGACGGCGACAAAGGGGCGGGCGGCGAGGTCAGCAAGCGTCCTCCTCCTCTCAGGCCCCAGATCGACCTGCCCTCGATTTCTGGACGAGGGTCGTGCCGGCCGACAGTCCCTGAGACGGCGGCCGCCGAGGACAATGTCCCAAAAGCCGTCAAGACTGCTCTGACGAACGGGGTTCGGGAGTGTGGGCGAGGGAGCGAAAGGGCGAGG
Organism: uncultured Salinivenus sp.; assembly: GCA_964601725.1. GTDB lineage: Bacteria > Bacteroidota > Rhodothermia > Rhodothermales > Salinibacteraceae > Salinibacter. Next base: position 2,642 of record CAZRPQ010000410.1, read on the forward strand.
GGGCGAGAGGG
>CAZRPQ010000411.1:0-2637 GCA_964601725.1 uncultured Salinivenus sp.
TGCACGAGATCCACGAAGTCGCAGGCCACAGAACGTCCGCCAAACAGCTTCTGAGGGCGACGTTTCGTCTATGCCCCAGCGTCGTTATCATGGAGAGCGTTGACGCCTCTGCTGCTGCACAGACCGCCCACCTCGATGGGTCGTCCTACGCCTCGCCAGCTCCTAATTTGGCTCTTGGCCCCGGCTCTGCTCGTGAGCGTTGCGGGCGTGCACTCCTACCTCACAGCGGCAAAGAATCAGACGCCGTGGGAAGGAGGCGGCTTCGGCATGTTCTCGACCGTCGACAAGCGGCAGGCGCGATTCGTGCGGTGCATCCTCCGCACGCCGCAGGAGAAGGCGCGTGTTCGACTGCCTCCGCATTTGAATACCTACGTCGAGCGCCTGCGGGCTCGCCCCACCTCGGCCCGTGTCGAGTCGCTGGCCCAGTACCTGGCCAATGCGACGTGGGTTGAGGCAGTCTCCGACTCTGCGAGCGACGCGGACGCGCCCCGGTATCGCTACGTTCCGGGCCACGAGACTGCCGAGCGGCCCCGGGTCTCGGTCGCAGCCGTTCGTGTCGAGGTGTGGCGGTATCGGTTCGTGAGCCGGCCCTATGCGCTGGCGGCAGACACACTTCTGTCGAGAACGCATCGGACGACCGGTCGGACCGCCGAGTGACTCGCCTGGGAATTGGATTTTCGGGACGTGCTCTTCGCATCCATGTCGGGGCTCTACTCGAACCTGATCGACACGCTTACGGACACAGGGTCTCGACTCTGGACCGTGCTCGCGGTTACTCGTCGTCGCCTGGAGGGACGACCGATCCTCGATCTGGTAGCGCCGCTCACGCTCGTGCTCCTGCTGCTCTATCCGGTGGGGCACGAGGCGGTGAGCATAGCTCTACAGCTCGGTGCCGTGGCGGGGCTGGTCTACCGTCCGCTTCAGCGCGTGCCGGGGTATTGGATGCTTTTGGCGCTGGGAATGGGGGTGGGGTGCGCGATTCTCTGGCACGACGCCGACAATCACAAGTACCTGATCACCTACTGGTGTCTCGCCCTCGGTCTGTCCTGCATGGCCGACGATACGGCCACGGCCCTGCGCATCAATGCCCGGCTGCTGGTAGGGCTCTGTTTTCTGTTCGCCGTGGCGTGGAAGCTCCGGACCTCGGACTTTCTGACGGGCGGGTATTACCAGTTCTCGATGCTGACCGACGACCGTCTTTTCAGTGTGGGCCAGTTGTTTACCGGCATGGCCCCCGACGCGTATTTTCAGAACCAGGAGGCGATCGACCAACTCACGGCTTATTCGAGCACGCTCGATCAGGTGTCTTTGACGGGAGCGGCGCGTCTTCGACCGCTGTCGGTGCTGCTCGTGGTCTGGACGCTCCTGGTGGAGTCGTGGGTCGTCGTGTCATTTCTGTGGCCGGGGTCCTCGCAGTGGAGCGCTCGCTTGCGGTACGCGTCGCTTCTGGTTTTTGTGGCCACGACCTATGCCGCGGCTCACGTCGGCGGCTTTGCCTGGATCCTAACCATCATGGGGCTGGCTCAGGTGCAACGAGCACACGCGACCTGGCGCCTCGCGTATCTCGGAGCCCTGGGGCTGATCATCCTGTATCAATTGAGCCCCGTCAATGCCCTGCTGGTCTGGTTTCACTGACGGAACCGGTCCCGCGCGCACCAATTCGCAACGAATCCGGGGCGCGAGCCCGGTCGCACTCTCGATCCGTGCGTGCGCTAACGCAGGGCGTCCTCCAGCACCGTCGCCGCGTCGGTGTCGGCGTCGCGGTATTTCACGATGATGGGGGCGGAGAGCGAGAGGCCATGCTCCTGCCCGAAGTCCGAGTCGACAGACCGAGACCCGGGCACCACGACCGCCCCGGCGGGCACCTCAAGCGAGCCCTCAGAGGCCGAGTGGACGGTCTCCTCCGCGAGGTCGTACAGCCGAGTCGAGGACGTAAGCGTGACGCCCGCGGCCAGCACGGCCCCCTGCCGCACGATGCAGCCCTCGTAGAGGCCCGCGTTGCCGCCGACGAAGACATCGTCCTCAACAATCACCGGGGTGGCGTTTACGGGCTCCAGCACCCCGCCCACCTGGGCCGAGGCGGACAGATGTACCCGTTTCCCGATCTGGGCGCAGCTGCCCACCAGCGCATGCGAGTCAATCATCGTCTCCTCGTCGACGTACGCCCCTACGTTCACGTACATGGGTGGCATGCACACCACTCCCGGCGCCACGTACGAGCCGGTGCGGATCGAGGAGCCGCCCGGGACGAGTCGCACATTGTCGGCCTTGCGGAGCGGCTTTACGGGGAATGTGTTTTTGTCGTAGAAGGGAAACTGCTCGCTCGAATAGTCGACGGTGCGCCCAATCCGGAAGCCGAGCAGGATGCCCTCTTTCACCCACGCGTTGGTGTCCCACGTGCCGTCCTCCGTAGGCGCGGCGGCCCGCACGTCTCCGGCGTTGAGGGCCCGAACGAGGTCGGCCACGGCGTTGCTGGCCGGGCCCCGGTTCACGCCCGCGGGCTCTTCGGACTGGGCGATGAATGATTTGATGCGGTCTTGCAGGTCGGTCATACGAGGAAAAAGATGGTTGTAGTGGCGAGCGGACGGAGGCCAATGATTGAGTGCCGTTGCACACATTCGCCATGAAAGCTCCGAA
>CAZRPQ010000412.1:0-2628 GCA_964601725.1 uncultured Salinivenus sp.
TCGGCCCGCACGAACCCGTGGCCGCTCCAGGGGTCTACGCCGTCGCCCGTGGGATCGAGTTCGTCGGAGATCGATCCATTCTCCAACTGCTGCCGGAAGCGAACATCTACCGCGGTGGACTCGAGCCGATCGTAGACCTGGGTGGGCGTCAGGCCGGGGGCGGCTTCCCGAATCAGGGCCGCAACGGCCGCAATGTTTGGGGCGGCCGCCGAGGTTCCGAAGAAATTCGGGAAGGGATCCGGATCTGCAATCTGAATGTCGTTGCCGAAAAAGGTGTTGTCGATGAAGTCCGTCCCCGTCACGTCCGGCTTCTCCCGGGACTCTGGGGAGTCGAGGGGATCGCCGTTTTGGTCGAAGCGGATCTCGAGCCCCCCACGTGACGAGAAGAACTCGAGGATGGCCGACGAGTCAATGCCTGAATTGTACTGAGCAGTGTTGAAAAATGGCGCCGCGGCGGTCGCCAGCGCTCCCTCCGCCATCGCATGGCCAAAGATCGTGGGTCCGTCCGTGTCGTATTCGTTGATGCTGAAGTCGCTCCCGCTGTAGACGTACTTGATCCGATCGGTATCGGTGCCGTTCTCATCGGCCCGTTCGATCACGAGGAAAAGGGTTTCGGCGCTACTGCCATCATTCGTGTACTCGAAAAACTCGAACGGCACTCCGTCTGTGATATTGTCGTTTGCGGACTGGGCTACGATGTTGTCGTTCTCGTCGACGAGCGCAATGTCGAAGTCCGTGTCGGCACCGCTTGAGCCCTGCACGAGAGCCGACGGATCCGTCCACTGAAGATTTACCTGAAAGGTCCCCCCGTCTTCGATGGTAATCTCCTGCCGGGTATCGGAATTCACTGCGTCCGAATCGAAGTCGTGTGCGATCGAACTGCTGCTGATCACGCCCGGCTCCCCCGAGTCGCGGAATGAAGCCTCGTAAGAGTCTTGTCCATTGTTGCCCGCCGAGGAAAAATACGCGACGCCGTCGTTGTTTACTACGTCGTCGATGGCGTTGGACATTGGGCCATCTTGATAGAAGGGCTCGACAAAGTACCGCACGTCGTCGACGATCACCGTGCAGCCCGCATCGGCGAGCTCCTGGATGCCCGACACAAAGGTCCCAATCCCTCCGAAGGCCGTGTGAAACCCGAGTGTGGCCCCCGGCGCAATGTCGTGGATGAGTTGGAGCATGGCCCGCCCTTCATCGCTCGGTTCCGGGTCCGTTCCGTTGTAAGAGTCGTCGAGCGCGTCGACGGGTGTGGTCCGGCCTTCTGGGTTCCCTTGGCCGGGCAAATCGCCAGAACTGACGTCGTCGGAGGCCGAGATCGATACGTCTGCGTTGTCGTAACTGTCCGAGAGAGCGCACACTTTCTGTCCGCTGCCACTCACGCCAAGAGTAGCACGCGCCTCAACCGCCCGATGGGCCGTGTCGGCCTCCGACTCCACACTTCCGGCAAAGGTGCGAGCATAGGACGGCATCATGCCCCGCAGAGAGGAAAGCGCGGCGGCCTCCTCGATTGCCGAGATGGGGAGGCGGCCCGACACCACATTTCCCGCCGCGGTTCCATTCTCCAGCCCGAGACGCCTCAGGTCTGCGAGAAGACGGGACGCCCCCTCAGCGGCCACAGCATCGACCGTTACGAGCCGTCCGTCCGCCGAGAGGGGGGAATGCACGTGCCCTGCCCGGGCCGTCTCCCAATCGCCCTCGGCCGCCTTTGGGGGACGCTCCGATGCATCCCGGAGCGAACGGACGCCCTTTGGGCCTTCTACACGGTGCTGGTGGTACAGAACAGCCAGCTCCATCCCCACCGACGCCAACCGGCCGTCCTTTCCCCCTCCATCGGGCCCGAAGACATCGGACCGAGCCGCCTGCATGACTGTGGGAGATGTCTCTGCTACATCGAGCGTTCCCACGGCGCGGAGCGGCTCGGGATCGTCCTGTCCGTAGGCCTCCGCCCCTCCGCCAAGGAGAAGCACCCCTCCCGCAAGCACGACAATCAATACGTCAATTCGATACATTGAGGTTGTACACGTTCGTTCAAAGAATTCGGCGCCCGCCGTTCAGCACCTCCATTACCGACACGTGAGAAAGTTCGCAAAGAGTCGTTGCCTGCTGCGGCTCGGGTCTGCTCGAATGTGCGGGGAGCGAGTATGGGAGTGTGGGCGCTTTTCTGCCACACGCCCAGACGGAGCGGCACTCCCTTTAAGGACTTTTGCACAGCTCGGTAAGGAAACGGGCGATGAGACCTGGGACTGAGCCGGGACTACCGGACGACGACCATCTTCTGCGTCTGCCCCAGCCCCCGTTCTCCACGCAGGCGCAGAAAGTACATGCCACTGGCCCACTGGCTCACATCGATCGAGAGCGACGTGGGAGCCTCAGCTTGCACCTCTCGCTTCTCGGTGTACACCTGCTTCCCGAGCGCATCGTAAACCTCAACCGTCACGGATTGTGACCGGCGAACCGTCAGGTCGAACGAGGCTCTCCCACGGACCGGATTGGGGTAGGGACCCAGCGCGTACACGTCTCCCTCAAAGTCGATTTGCACCTCCTGCGATGCGCTCGTCACAGCGTTCCCGGATCCGTCCTGGGCCGTGACCCGATACTCGTACCGACCCGGGGTCCGGCGCGCGGCCG
>CAZRPQ010000413.1:0-2621 GCA_964601725.1 uncultured Salinivenus sp.
TCCATGCCCGTCAGGTCGATCGTCATGTCCTGGAAGTTGAGGAGCGCCTCCAGCCGGCCCTGCGCGATCTCGGACTGATAGGGCGTGTACTGGGTGTACCAGGCCGGATTCTCCAGGATGTTGCGCTGGATCACGGGCGGCGTGTGGGTGCCGTGGTAGCCCATGCCGATAAAGGACCGCCAGTTCTTGTTGTCTCCGGCGCGGGCCTGGGCCTCGTCGAGCACCTGTTGCTCGGTGACGGCGGGCGGCAGGTCGAGCGGCTCCTCGGTCCGGATGGAGTCCGGGATCGTCGCATCGACGAGCGCGTCGAGCGATTCGTATCCGAGCGTGTCGAGCATCGCGTTCACGTCGGCCTCCGTGGGACCGATGTGGCGCTGGTCGAACGTGTCGGCGAAAGAAAGGTCGATGGGCATGTTGAGGGCGAATTGTTCGGTGAGCGAAAAGCCAAGAAACCGGGACTCAAATCCGAAGACATGTATGCTGCGGGGGCGCGGGGTGTTGTCCGGAATTGCTGAAAAGCCTGCAACAGAACCGCGTCCTGTCCGCAGAGAGACTCGACGGCGGAGCCGGTCTGGGAACAGCGGGTCAGCAGATGGAGCCGTCGTCCTCCACGTAGCAGGCGTCGGACTGAAATCGGTCCCAGTCTGCCATGAGATCGCGAAGCTCGTCGAGGTGTTCGCGGAGATTTGCTTCGCCGGTCACAATCTCCCCTTCGTCGCGGAGGGCGGGCAGTTCGGGCACGTCAGCGGGGCGGTCGGAGGCCTCCTCGATCGATTCGGTCTCGTAGGCGATGACCATCTCGTCGAGGGCCTCCTGAATCTCGTCGGCCCAGGGGTCGTTGGGGCGGCGGTAGAGCGTGACCACGGGGCGAGCGGACGGGATCTTGAGACAACGCGGACTTCATGGTACGGGAAAGCGGGGCGGAGTGTCCGAATTCTGGGGAGTGCGCCCGGGACGGCGTCCCCGGAACGACGAGAAGGGTGTAACATCGCCGGGCCGAGATCCGCTACGTGGAACCGTCTCTTCCTCACCCGTTCTCTTCGCGCTGCCGATGAATGAGCCGATCGTTTCCCATGTAGGCTCCACGTCTCCGGAAGAGGGAAAGGCGGGAGAGAGACGAGCGCACCCGAGCCGTCCGGACGAAGCCCCCCGTGCCCAATCACGGGACGGACGGAACCCAGCCGCACGTCTGCTCCGCGGACTCCTCCGGTGGGTCCTCTGGCCGCTGCTGAAGTGGGGACTGATCGTTGCGCTGCCGTTCGGGGCCCTCCTGCGCGGGTCGATGTACGCCTACCAGCAGCAGTGGCCGCTCTGGCTTGCCCTGGGGGCGGGGTTCGCGGCCGCCTTTCTGGTTCTTCTGCTCTACGTGACGTGGGCGTACCGCTGGGTGGCGGGCCGGAGGGCGGCGTACCGGCTTCGAACACTGCGGATCCAGGCCCTCCTGGTGCTCCTGGGGCTGGGCGTTTTCCAGGGATACGTGCTTCTGGCCCCGGACCCGGCCCACCTCGGGCCCAACGACGGGCAGACTGAGTACGCCGAGCTCCACCCGCTCCTGCGGATGAGCGTCGCCACGTTCCTCCTGGTAGACGACAACCTGCTTATCACGGACCTGTCCCGCCACCCGCGCGACTACGAGGCGATGGGACTGCCGGTGAACCCGAAGTCGTTGCACTACCGACAGGCGGACGGCTACGTCCACGCGCTGGACCTGCGCACGAACGGGCACTCGGCGGTGCGCAACTTCCTGATGGAAGGGTATTTCGCGGCGCTGGGCCTTCGCACGCTCCGGCACGTGGGGACGGCCGATCACCTGCACGTCTCGCTGCCCCTGCCGGAGGAGTAGAAAACGGGTATTCGCGTTCCGAGAGGGCGAACCCCCGGTGTTTTGACCTCTTCGGGTGAGGACGCTATTTTTCGAACGAGATTTTTCCTGTTTCCGAAGAGGTGCTCCGTATGGATCGCGATGGCCTCCAGCTCTCACGTGAGGAGATGCGGTCGCTCGGCTACCGCGTCGTCGATCTCCTGGTCGATCACTTCGCGGAGGACGGGGAGGCGTCCCTGGGCGCGTCCCCGCCCCGCGAGGAGCTGGAGGACCGGCTCCGGGACCCGCTCCCCGAGGACGGAACCGATCCGCAGGAGGTGCTCGATCAGGTCGAGCAGGACGTGCTCCCCCACACGATGCGGGTGGACCACCCTCGCTTCTTCGGGTTCGTGCCCAGCCCCAACAACTTCATCGGCGTGCTGGCCGACGCGCTGGCGTCCGGCTTCAACGTGTTCTCGGGCACCTGGATTTCGGGGGCGGCCGCGGCGCAGATCGAGCTCGTGGTGATCGACTGGCTCCGGGAGCTGTGCGGGCTGCCCGACACGGCCGCCGGCCTGTTCACGAGCGGGGGCTCGATGGCAAACGTCACGGGGCTGGCGGCGGCCCGCTACGCGGTGCTCGACGACGACACGGACGGCGCCGTGGCGTACTGCTCCGACCAGACCCACACGTCGGTCGACCGCGCGCTGCGCCTGCTCGGCTTCAGTCCCGACCAGCTCCGCCGCCTGCCCCCCGACGATCAGTACCGGCTCGATCCCGATGCGCTCACCGACGCCATCGCAGCGGACCGCGCCGAGGG
>CAZRPQ010000414.1:0-2620 GCA_964601725.1 uncultured Salinivenus sp.
AACATCTATCTGCTCTCGGGAACCCTCATCGGTGGCAAACGGAACCGCAGAGCGGGCGGCTCATCCTGAGCCGCGGGAAAGAACATCCCGGAGTTGGCCTGGGGAAAACGGTCCTACCGTGCCGTCGAGCGACGGTATTTGTCGGGCCAGTTCTCTCGCTTGGACTTCGGTGGTGTCTGGATGGAGAGCTAAGAGGGCTTTTGCGTATGGCCCCAGTTGGGCGAGGCGTTTCCGCTGCTTTTCGGAAATCGGCCCCGGGGGTAGACCGGAAAGCCCCTGGAGGTCCTCTCTGCTCCCGGCCCGCGTGAGAAGTCTGATTAGATCCTGGGGCGCGTTTTCATTCCCGGCGGCCGACTCTCGCGTCAACGCGCTTTGGCTCCCGAGTGCCGCCTGAAGCACGTTCCTGGGGGCGTTTCCGTGTCGGGCGATCAAGTGGCCATTCCACAGTGTCCAGTCGGAGTATAGCTCCCTCAGCAAAGACGGAGGCGCCGACGGGTTTAGCGCGATTGCCTCGCGCACAAAATCGCACCTGTCCTCGGCCAGTCGCCTCAGGAGCGCGGAAGACGCTCCGGGATTGAGCGCAGCCGCGACTCGCACGTCCTTCTCCTCGTCCTGGAGAGACGCAATGAGATTGATCTCGGGGTGTTTGAGAAGTTCATTATCGAAATCAGAATTGTGGGGGGTCCCCTTCCTCCAACGCGCTTTTCTGCGACTTTCTTCGACCAGTTCCTCAACCCGATTCGGGGAAGTCTTTGGATGACCGGCCACCAGGGCTTTGCCTCCTGTGCCGAGTTCGAGGAGCCATTCTCTGTCCTTGCCTGTGACTACGCCGCGTCGGGCCCACCCCTGCCGGATTGAATCTGGACCGGGGGTAGAGGTCTCCGTGTCCGGGCGGGCCTCCTCAGGCGCGTGCTCCGTATACCCTACCCAAAACAGGTTCATGTAGAACGGGGCCGAAAAATCGTCTCGCATTCCTGCTCGAACAAGGCGGTCTTTCGTTTCCTCAGGAACCTTTGGGTGGCGGGCCGCAGTCCTGCTGGCACCCTCCCAGTCTACGAGAAGACGCTCCAGCACGGGAAGGGGAGCAGACTCGTTCTCTGCTACCTTCTTTCGGACCTCTGGGGCTTCGTCCTCGGCCAGCCGACTTAGCATCTCCGGCGGCGCGTTCGAGCCCCCTGCAACCCCAGCTCGGACCGACGCGTCCTCGTCGTCTTCGAGACGGCGAAGCGCCTCCTTCGGCAGATCTGGACAGGGGGACCTCCGCTTCCGCATATCAGCCTCGCTACGGCTGGATTTTTCTTCGGAGGACTCCTCTGTGCTCATGTCGCTGTTTCGTCTCGTGAAAGAGGCCATCGCAGAAGCAGATCGGGCCTCTCGGCAGGGAATAATCGCTCTTCCCTCACTGAGCAGCCGGAATCCTTGGTGGCAAAAGCTCTCACTCGCCGACCGCTCGCCAGGCCATAGGAATGTAATTGCCGTTGCTTCGCAAGTCAGACATGAAATGTCTGATCTTCGCGTCGTTCGGCCATGGGAGGCAAAAAACGCTGCCGAATGGAAGGTCTGGCACACGCTACATAGCTGATGCACTGATCGGACATCGCGTGTCCGCCCTGATAGAAGTCCCACTACTTTTTGGCCCCTTGCTTTGTTTACCTTGCTTGAGCCCTGACCGGATTTCGCGGGAGTCGAGACCAACGCGCAGTATCTTGTTCGAACCGCGTGCATCCGACCGGCCCCGTAGGATGTCCCGTAGAAATTCCGATCCGAGGTCCTTTTCTCACAACCAACCCTGCTTTCATGGACGCCCACGAAGACGATCTTGAGTTCGTTCGCCGGACGGCCGACGACCTGTACCTTTTCAACCATTCCGATGAGCCGCTAAAGCGAATCCGGGTCGCTGATAAGCTCGTTCATACCGAGCTTGAAGGCGTCTATCCGTCTCCACTTTACGAGATTGAGGATCTTCCTCCACACTCATACGTCCCCCTCCCAACCTCGTCTGAGGGCCTCGGGGGAGCGCAGTCCTGGGACGTGAAGGTTGCCGAGTGGGCTGGTGGCAAGCGAATCGAGGAAAAGTCCTACCCGGAAGAAAAGCGGTGGGGCGGCGCCGAGTTTTCGGAGACTCGCGTCGACCGGAACGTCCGACACCTCGGCAGCATCCCCTCCCACCGGCTCGGCGAGGAGCCGGAGGAGTTGACCGCTCCCGGCACGCTCCGTGCGCAGAAACTGTCGGTGTACCGCGATACCGACCGGACCCTCTACCTCATCAACGGAGCAGAGGTAGGGGCCGATTGCTTTCATCTCCGCTGCTACCACTATCGTCGCGAGGGTTGGCGGTGGCCCGAAGACAAAAGCGGCGCGGAGGAGAAGATGCTTCAGGCCTGTGACGTGCCCCCTAAATCCTACGTCACGCTTGTAAGTGGCTTCGATTCCCAAAAAGAGCGGTTTGAATTTGAGGTCATGCAGGTCGATTGGTCCGACGGGGAAACTTTTGAGGGCCCGCTGGAGCTTCCCCTGGTGGATCCAGCCGGTTCGACTCCGCTCGGCGAGCGGGAACTCTCCCATCAGGAACGAGACGTAGAACGGGTTGAAACGTAGAGATTTGCGTTGCGAAGTATTC
>CAZRPQ010000415.1:0-1367 GCA_964601725.1 uncultured Salinivenus sp.
CACCCGTCGGCACAATCTTCAGGAACGGTGGCACGGCCCGGTAAACCCCCCCCAGCTGGCGCCGGCCATCGTCTCGTCCTGTGCGACATCTGGTTGTCTGCCACGTTTCCGGGGTCCGCTCCCTACCCCTCGGTCGCCGGCAGCCGCACGGTAAACCGGCTGCCTTCCCCCTTCTCGGTCTCCACCTCAATCGTCCCGCCCATCTGCTCGGTCGCCTTCTTCGTCACCGCCAGCCCCACCCCAGTGCCCTCGTAGTCCCGGTCAAACCCCTCCGAGGCCTGCCGGAACGGCTCGAAGAGGTCCTTGGCCACCCCCGGTTCCATCCCAATGCCGGTATCTTCCACCTCCAGGGCGGCCCGCCCGTTCGCCCGATAGACTCGGACCCGCACCTCTCCCTCCTCGGTGTACTTGATCGCGTTGCTCACCAGGTTGCGGAGCACGATCTGCACCCCACCCTCGTCGGCCTCTGCCCAGGTCGGGGAGGGGCCCGCCTCCAGCCGGAGGTCGATCTCTTTTTCCTGGGCCTTCGGGCCTAGCTCCTCGGCGACCCGCTGGGCCTGCTCCGTCAGGTCGACGGCCCCAGAGGCAAGCTCCATCTGCCCGGCCTCCAGCTTCGAAAGGGTCAGCACACCTTCAAGGGTCTTTAGCAGCCGCTTTCCCCCTTGCTCAATCATACGGGCGTATTTCGGAAGCGTGCTGTCCTCCGGCAAGTCGAGCGCGCTGGCTTCAGTGCCGGCTGCCTCCGCAAAGCCGATCACCGAGGTGAGGGGCGTGCGGATCTCGTGGCTCATGTTCGCGAGGAACGAGGACTTCATCCGGCTGGCCGCCTCGGCCTCATCCTTCGCCGCAAGGAGCTCATGTTCTCGCTCGAGACGCTCCAGCACGAGCGCGGCGTAGCCCCCCAACACCTCCAGCAGGCGCAGGTCGAACGTCCCGATGCCCCCGGCCTCGAGACTCCCGACGGAGATGAGGCCGTAGCTGCCCATCGGCACATACGCCGTGGCGCGGATGTCGCCGCGGTCCATCGTCTCGAATTCGGCGGAAAGGTCCTCGAAGGCCCGCGTCTCGCCGGACCGGTGCGCCTCGGCCGCGGGCGTGTCCCCGTCGATGTCGTAGGACGGGCGCTCGGGCATGTGGTCCTGCACGACGGCCGGCACGTGGACAGGCACGAGCCTGTCTCCCCTGGCGAGGCGGATGGTGGTTGCCGGGTAGCCGAGCGTCTGGTGGACAAGTTTCGTGAGGCGGGTGCTCAAGTCCTCTTTGTCCTCGGCCTGCAGCAGGTGATTGGTCGCTTCGTAGAGGCCTTCGAGCTTTTCCTGCCGCTCCCGCAGAGAGCGCTCCCGCGCCTTCCGGTCGGTGATGTCTTG
>CAZRPQ010000415.1:1467-2611 GCA_964601725.1 uncultured Salinivenus sp.
GTCGTACTCCCAGGCGCCGACGTTGGCAATCTCCTGCGCCTTCTCGAAGAGATCGTTCTGCCGCTCGAGCCTCTCCCCGCGCCGCTCCCGATCGGTGACGTCCTGCAGGTGGAAGACCGCCTCTTGGATCTCCCCGTTTCCGCTACGAAGCGGCGCTCCGCTCACCGACAGAAATCGCTGGGTCCCATCGGGCCACTCGATCACAATTTCCAAGTCGCGAACCGACTCGCCGGTCGACATAACTCGGGCAAACGGGAGCGTCTTCGCCGGCATGTCTCCACCCTCGGGGGCGGAAATACTCCACCCTGAATCATCATAGGTGCGGCCGAGAATCTCCTCTTCACCGGCTCCAAGCACCTCCTCGACCTGGCCGCTCGCCTGAACGAAGGTGCCCTCTGCGTCCAGGCGAACAATCGCATTCGGGCTCGTCTCGACCAGGCGGTCCAGAAGGTCCCGCTGCTCCCGAACCGTAAGCCGCCCCTGGAGGGAAACACCGATCGTAAGGCCCAGCACGGCCATGATCCCGAGCACAATCGGCGGCTCCGACCCGGGCGCAGGGATCAGAAACAGCCCGCCGGCCGCGAGGAGGAACCCGTATCCCAAAAACCAGAGGATCGGCCGGAGCGACCGAGCGCCAAGCTCGATGACAACCCCGATGGACGCGTACGTGATCAGCACCGCAAGCACGTACTCGCTGGCAAAGCCATTCGCCGCGGCCACGGCCGTAATCCAGGCCATCTGAAGGTACATCAGGCCCCACATGAGCGGCACGTAGCGGCGGCGGGTCTGCTCGGAGACGTAGGACGCCAAGAACAGCCCGGCGAAGAGCCCCGAAAGGCCCAGGTACGCCCACGCGCCGGAGAGGCCAAGGGATGCCTGCATCGGACTGGCGGCCCCCGGATTGGACGTCCGGTAGAGGACGGAGAGAGCGGGAATCAGGAAGGCCCCAAGAAGGCTCATGAGGCGATAGAGCTGGACGCGGTCTTTTTTGCCGGCGGAAAGCGCCTCGCCTTCGGGACGAAAAAACGAAGAGATTCTCTGGAAAAGATGAGTCATGGTGTCTTTCTCAGAAACGGTGTGGCGCATTCGCCGCCCTCGTTGGCAGGCGTCTCGGTCTCCGGCGGATTCTTTCGTCGAGAATTAG
>CAZRPQ010000416.1:0-2604 GCA_964601725.1 uncultured Salinivenus sp.
GCCATCGTCGGCGCCGGGGCCGTGGGCACCGCCCTCGCCCGCGGCCTCGTGGCGAACGGGCACCGCGTGGAAGCAGTGCTGAGCCGGACGGCGGCGTCCGCGCAGGCGCTCGCCGATCGGGTGGGGGCCCCCGTGGCGGACTCGTCCTGGGCGGCATTGCCGGCGCCGGTGCGGCTCGTGTGGATCTGTGTGCCGGACGACGCGATTGCGTCCGTGGCGGCGGCACTGGCAGAGGTCGACCATTCATGGGCCGACACCATCGTGGCCCACACGTCCGGCGCCAAGACGGCCGCGGCCCTTGCCCCGCTCGGCGAGCAGGGCGCCGCGACGATGAGCTTCCACCCGCTGCAGACATTCGCGCCGGATACGCCCCCCGAGGCCTTCGAGGACATCGTCGTGGGCATCGAAGGCGACGATCGGGCTGTCGTCGCTGGGAAAGCCTTGGCCCAGGCCCTCGGGGCCCGGCCGCTTCGGCTGACGCCCGACGAGAAGGCGCGCTACCACTGTGCCGCCGCCCTCGCCTCCAACGGCCTCGTGGCGCTCCTGGCCGTCGTGGAGGAGGTGCTCCCGGCGTCGGGGACGGAGCCCCCGTCCTCGGCCACCGCGCTCGTCGGGCCGCTCCTCGAGCACACCTGGGCCAATCTCGAACAGGGACCGCCGGAAGAGGTGCTCACGGGTCCCGTGGCCCGCGGCGACGAAGACACGGTGCAGGCGCACCTCGACGCCCTCGCGGCCGAGACGCCCCACCTCGTGCCCCTCTACGCAGCCCTCTCTACGGAGATGGTGCGCGTGGCGGTGCGGGGCGGGCACCTGGATGCGGGGGAGGCGACTGCCCTTCTCGACAGGATCCGAGAGGCCACAGACGCCGCGTCCGACGAGGGAAGGCCTCCTATATTTTCGGATTGAATGTTTCGGAGACTGACCTTTTCTTTACGATAAGAACACAGGTGCGGGAACGCCTGCCGTCCCTTTGACTTAACACTAGTTAGTCTTTGGTCATCCCCCGCCGACGATCCAAGACCACCAGAGGTCGCCTTTTCAGGCACCCTGCCCACCGCTGTCTTCTCACAACGCCCCGCCCTGCATGAGTGACGAGGCCCGCGACCCGCAACTGGAATCGTCAGCCGTCAGCGAGCCGGAACGGAACGGCGATCGGGAGCGGCTCGAAGAGAAGTCGCTTTTGTTGGAGGATGAGGAAGACGCCGCCTCCGAGGCCCCGGATCGGGACCTCGAGGCGCTCCGTGCGCTCGTGGGGAAGATCGACCGTCAATCTGCGCCGTACCAGTCGGTGGCCGTCGCGGCTGTCCAGATTCTGGAGCGGGCCCTTCACTACGAGCGGGAGGCGGCCGAGGCGGCCCTCTCGCTTGGGCAGCAGGAAAAGATGGAGTCGATGGTGGAGACGGCCGATCAAGCCGCGTCGGTGTTGCGCGACACCCTCAGCGCGCAGGGCCATAAAGTCATGGACCTGTGTACGCAGCAGTCGCCGTCCAGTCCCAAGTCGGACGATCAGTCCTCCCGACAGTCGTGGGAGCCCGTATTGGAAGATGCGCTGAAGGTGCTTGAAGAGGGCACAGACCAGATGACCTCACTGACCACCGGACAGCCCTCGGACAGCCCTGCCCGCCAGTTGAGTGAGGTCATCACGCAACTCCTCCGGGATCACCACGATGCGCTTCTGATCGAGGCGGACGAGTGGGTGTCGTAGCGGGCCTCTCCTGCGGCGTCGGGCCTTGCCCCTCCAGGGGTCGACGGGCTGCGACGCGTGCACTCGGGATCTCGTCTTCTCTTTCGGCCTCCCCGGCGTGCGGCCTGGCGGCGGCCCGTCCCTCGTTGTTTCCGTTCTGAATTTGACGTCCCCATCTCCCGAATGTCCTCTCCCTCTGACCTCAGCGAACAGGAACAGCGTCGGCGCGAGGAGCGCGAGGCCCTCGACGCACGCGGCATCGATCCATACCCCTACGCCTGGGACGTCGATGCCCATGCGGACGAGATCCTCGACACCTTCGACGACGACAAACACCAGCCGGAGGACGGGGAGGAGGGGGGCTACAAAGTGTCCATCGCCGGGCGCATCACGGACCTCCGGGTGATGGGCGGCTCCACCTTCTTCGACCTCCGGGACGAGACGGGGCGGATCCAGGTGTACGTCCGTGCGCAAGATCTCCCCGACGACTACTACGAGGAGGTCTTCACGGAGCTGCTCGACATTGGCGACATCGTCGGCGTCGAGGGCTTCGTCTTCCGCACAGGGATGGGCGAGGTCACCGTCCGCGCCGCCGACGACTTCCAGCTGCTGGCCAAGTCGCTGCGCCCAATGCCGGTGGTGAAGGAGACGGACGAGGACACCTTCTACGAGGTCACGGACAAGGAATTTCGGTATCGCCAGCGCTACGTCGACCTGGCGGTCAATCCCGACGTGCGCGAGGTCTTTCGCCAGCGGTCGGAACTGATCTCGGCGATGCGGGACGTCCTCGACGGCCGGGGCTACCTGGAGGTGGAGACGCCCGTCCTGCAGCCGGTCTACGGGGGCGCCTCGGCCCGTCCGTTCGAGACGCACCACAACGCGCTCGACATGCCGCTCTACCTCCGCATCGCGGACGAGCT
>CAZRPQ010000417.1:0-2602 GCA_964601725.1 uncultured Salinivenus sp.
GAATGCCTGAGCAGACCAAGGACTACGTGCTCAAGGTTTTTTCGGCGGCCGTAATTGGCCGAAATCCCGAGTTGTTTGGGTTTGAGTTCAAAAATCCATTGCGGGAGCACCTGGTTGCCTCGTCCGCTTCCGATGCCATCCCGCTGAGTGCGTCGGAGGAGGAGACCGGACTGTCTTCAATGAACTCTTTCGAATAACGGAGCCATGAGAGACGAGCGGCTCCATCGTCGCACATGGGCTGGTGGAACGAGCAGGCATCCAAGAATTCTGCCCCGATTTCTGCTGGGGCGGCCTCGGACACGGGGGTGGTCCGTGATAGAAACGAGGACGCGTACGGAGAATTCGTGTCGCAGGAAACGGAGGAGCGGTTGTTTATTGTCGCTGACGGAATGGGCGGACACGAGCGGGGCCAAGAGGCAAGCCGGACGGCGGTTGCGGCAGTGCACGAGACCTTCTTCAACATCCGGAGGGGGACTGTTCTGGAGCGCCTGCGGCACGCATTCCATGAGGCCAACGAGCGGGTCTATGGAGATGCGGAGAATCGGAAGACGGGGGGCTCGATGGGCACGACGGCCACGGCGGTAGCGCTCGTTGAAGGAGAAATCTACCTGGCTCACGTGGGAGACAGTCGAGCGTATTGCTTTCGGGCGAACGAGAGCCGGCAACTCACTCGTGACCACACGGTGGCTCGGGAAATGCAACGTCGGGGCACCTTGACGGCGGAAGAGGCCCGTTCGCATCCCCGGCGGGGAACCTTGACGCGCGCCGTCGGGGTGGAGCCGACCGTGGAGGTAGATTTGAGGGAGGTCGGGCCGTTCCAGGCCGGTGACCACTTACTGCTTTGCACGGACGGGCTTGAGAACCTCTCCGAGACGGTCCTTCGAGAGACGGTGCTCGACAATTCTCCGCAGCGGGCGTGCGAGCAACTCGTACAGCGGGCCAACGACCGGGGAGGACACGACAACGCTACGGCGCTGGTGGTCCACCGAGTTCACCCCTAGCGGAGAAAGCTGGGAATCACGCAACGAATACGCTATGATGGACGACTCGGTCATCGGCACGGAGGTGGACGGGTACCGGATCCAGGAGGTCCTGGGTCGGGGCGGGATGGGTGTGGTGTACAAGGCCGAGGACGTTTCTCTCTCCCGGGACGTAGCCCTCAAGCGGATCGATCCCTCGTTGGCCAACGACGAAGCCTTCCTACGGCGCTTCCGCTCGGAGGCGCGGGCGCTTGCCCGGATCGACAGTCCCTACATCGTCGGTGTTCATGCACTACGGCAGACCGAGATCGGGCTCCTGATCGTGATGGAGTACGTCGATGGGGGGACCTTGAAGGATCTGATCAACCAGGGGCCAATGGAGGGGGCGGAAGCCCTGCCGTACATCACGCAAATGCTGACGGCGCTGGAGCATGCCCATAGGGCTGAGGTCATTCACCGTGACATCAAGCCCCGCAACATCCTGCTCAGCGCGGACGGCACGGTGAAGATTACCGACTTTGGGCTGGCCAAAGTGTACCGCGGGGACGCCGACGAGACCGTCACGCAGGGCGTCCACGGTACGCTCAACTACATGTCCCCTGAACAGGTGCAGGGGGGATCTGACCTCGATCCTCGCAGTGACCTCTACTCGCTGGGGATGACCATCTACGAAATGCTGGCTGGGGACCTGCCCTTCGACGACGACAGCAGCGAGTTCACGAAGATGCGGATGATCGTGGAGGAGGAGCTGCCCCGCCCCGATGAGCTGCACCCACAGGTGCCCGATGGGCTCTCGGCTCTCGTGATGAAGGCGCTGGAGAAAGACCCGGATGATCGCTTTCAAAGCGCGGAGGTCATGCGCGAGTCGTTCGAAGCCTTCGGGGAAAAGCACCGCGACGGCACCCCGTCCGGGACATCGCCGGCGACAGTCCCGTCGGGGGCAACGTCATCCGGGCGGTGGTGGACACTGGTGGTCGGGCTCACTATTCTCCTGTTGGGAGCGGGGGCTACCTACTGGTGGGTGGGAGGCGGAGACGTGCCAGTGACAAAGGTATCAGTGTCCTCCGAGCCGCCGGGCGCGACGGTGTTTCTGAAGGGGGAGCCAATCGGCGTAACCCCCCTCACGGATACGGTCGAGGGACCGTTGGCCCCGATTCGGGTGCAACGGGCGGGATACGTTCCCGTCCTCGACACCGTTGCGCAATTGGCGGAGCGCTCTGCGGTTGAGGTGGGGGTTCAGCTTCCACTAAAGCCCATCCCGGTAACGGTGCAGACGAGTCCAGAGAAGGCAGAGGTATATCTGGGAAACGAAGATAAAATGATTGGGCGCACGCCGGTGACCAACTATGAAGTAGGGAGCCGTCAACTCCGACAGTCTGCGGAGAACGACAGCCTGCTCCGGGTGCGGGTGCGAAAGGAGGGGCACCGACCCAGAGATACGCTCGTTGCGGTGGCCCGGGCGGATCAGCTGAGACTGAACTGGCGATTGGAGCCGGACAACTCCAATGGGGATGGGTCCAATGGGGATGGGTCCAATGGGGATGGGAACGAGACGGAAGAATACGGGCGGCTCACCCTCAGCGCCGCTCCCCGAGGCGCTGTGTCCGTGGACGGGACGTCCC
>CAZRPQ010000418.1:0-2600 GCA_964601725.1 uncultured Salinivenus sp.
ACGCCGGACCTGCAAGAGATACTCCAGGATGGCAAGAACGCGGCCCTGGTGCCGCCCGACGATCTCGACGCCGCCATCGAGCGGCTCCGCGCGCTTCTGCAGGACCCCGAAGAGCGTGCGGCCCTCGGGGACGCAGCCCACGACACCATTCGCCAGCACACCTGGCCGCGCCGCGCCGAGCGGATTCTCCGTTTTATCCAGCGACGCACGTAAAAGCGGAACCTGCGGTCACGGGGTGCCTATTCGCCGTCCCTGCGATCTGGAGGAGCGATCCCATCGAGAAGACCACTCCTCTTCGAAGTTCAACC
Organism: uncultured Salinivenus sp.; assembly: GCA_964601725.1. Classification (GTDB taxonomy): domain Bacteria; phylum Bacteroidota; class Rhodothermia; order Rhodothermales; family Salinibacteraceae; genus Salinibacter. The sequence continues at coordinate 309 of CAZRPQ010000418.1, forward strand.
CAGAACTTACGTCCGACAAAACCGCGATGACGAAACCATCCCGCTCTTTCGAGAAAGTGGGGTTTGTTCTTTCACTGATGGTCCTCTCAATGTTGTACGGGACGGCTGTCGGGCAGTGGCACTGGGCTCCGTTCTCCCTTCTCGAGAGTGCGGTCGAGGAAGCCAAGATGATCGTCGATCCGCGGGGCCCTCTTTTGAACTCGCGGGATTACGACCGTCACGGCGTGCGGCTAGAGAAGTCCAACCGCATGCAACCGGGATTGACGTTCCTCGGGTCGTCGTGGGAGGGGCCCAATGGCTTGGAGCCTGGACTCCGGCTCGTAGACCGGGACGGCACCGTCCTGCACGAGTGGCGGGTGGGGCGAACCAGTCTCTTCGAAGACGGACGGCGCAAGGACCCGGAGCGAGTGGGGATCCACGGATCGGCGCTTCTCCCAGGCGGCGATGTCGTCGTCAACCAGCGCTACGTGGGGATGGCCCGACTGAACTCGTGTGGCGAGGTGGTGTGGGCACTCGACGAAGGCAATCACCACTCCATCGCGCGGGCCGAGGATGGATCCTTCTGGACGCCGGCCGTAGATGAAGCTCCGCGCGCCACCAGCGAGCGGTATCCGGATGGATACCCGGAGCTCGACGGAAAACCTGTGTGGAGGGAACGACTCCTGCACATCTCGCCGGACGGAAAGATTTTGCGGGACATCAACGCCCTCGATCTGATTTACAGGAGCGACCTAAAACGGTACCTCATGAAGGCCCCCTGGGGCGGAAAGCGAAGGGTAACGGGCCCGCCCACCGACATCCTCCACATCAACGATGTCGAGCCGCTTCCGTCTTCTATGGCCGACGAGTACCCGCTCTTCGAGGCCGGCGACCTGGTGGTATCGGTGAAGCGCCTCCACCTCGTGTTCGTCTTCGATCCAGACTCGATGGAAGTAAAGTGGCACGCATCGGATCCCTTCATCGCCCAGCACGACCCGGACTTTATTGGAGATGGATGGATCGGGGTCTTCGACAACCAAAATGACGGGACGGAGCGGGGCACTTTGCTGGGCGGAAGCCGCATTGTTGCCGTTCAGCCTCATCAAGATTCAGTAGAGGTCCTTTTTCCGACGGAGCATTCGGAGCCGTTTCATACTCAGGGACAGGGGCGCTGGGCGATGCTGGACAACGGGAACATGCTTCTTACAGAGACGGAGTCCGGGAGAGTGGTAGAGGTCGATTCGGCCGGGCACACCGTTTGGGAGTGGGTGCACGCGCCCTACAGTGAATCGCGGGTGCCGGAGGTCACGCAGGCGAACCGCCACGACCTGTCTCCAAGAACGGTGGCCTCCTGGCCCTGTGCCTCGATCGATTCCAGCCAGGCCTCAGTCACGGCAGGGAACTGACGGCGTTGCGGAAGGGCCGGGCCAACTCCGTCTACGTCGCGCTAAGCGTACGGGGGCGCCGTGGTTCGGAGCCACGACGCAGGCCGCCGTCCGATCAGGTCGAACAGCTTCTCGTTTTCCGTCTCGTAGATCTCGTACAGCCGGAGCACGTTGTCGGGGGAGGGGTGTAGCTTCGTCGACGGAATGGGGCGGTCGAGAAGCTTGACGAGATCCTTGGGGAGGAGGTAGTACTGCAGAAGCAGGCCCAGAAGCGACAGGTAGTGCTCGCCGTGCTCGCGCTCAAGGTCTGCGTCGCCCACCTCGGCGTCGGCCCCGACAAACTCGTACAGCCGGCGGAGGGTCTCGCGGGGGGCCTGGAGGATGTCGTCCTCGAACAGGAAGATGAGCAGTTGGTCGCGGTCGAACAGGTCGAGGTACGGGCGGAGCTCCCGGGCATAGAATCCCTTCTCGATGATGCCCAGTCCCTCGATCCGGGATTGCTCGTCGCCGAAGAGCAGTTCGTCGATCCCGTAGAGCGGCGAGAGGTGGCCGCGTCGGATAAAGTGATTGAGGGCCGATACCGCCCGGTTCACGGGGTTGCGCAGTGTCACGATGAGCTTCATGTCGGGATACATCTCGTGGATGCGCTCGTGGGAGCCCGCGATGTGGTTGCGGGCTCCGTCCGAGGTGGTCCACAGGTAGTCGGGCGACTTGTCACCGACGATCTGCCCGGGGTGCTCCCGCTGGAAAAAGGATTCGTACCACGATTGCCCGCGTGCGAGCCGGTGGCTCCGGTTGAAGAACTGGGCCTCCTTGGTGGGCACCCTCACCTGCCGGTGCTGGCGCAGATGATGCCGCAGCCAGGTCGTTCCGCACTTCTGGCCGCCGATGATGATGAAGTCGGGAGCAGGCATGAGGCCGAGGAGAC
>CAZRPQ010000419.1:0-2587 GCA_964601725.1 uncultured Salinivenus sp.
GCCATCCGGCGCGTCCGCGACATCCTCCCGTACAAAAGCGCGACCGTGACGGTCACCGACTGGGACGCCGACGCGGCCCACGTGCTGGCGGCCCGGAACAACGTGCTGGACCCCCCCACGACCCTGCCGCTCGATGAGGTCTACCTCAGCGACAACCTGCGGGCGGGGGAGACCGAGGTGATCTCCGACGAGGCGTACGCGCCTGTGCCGGAAGCGAAGGAGCGGATGCGCACGATGGGGCTCCGATCCATCCTCTGCGTGCCGATGGTCGTCGAGGAGGAGATGCTCGGCGTCGTGCACGTGGGGCGCACCCAGCCCGATGCCTTCACGGAACGAGACTGGCAGATCGGGCGCGAGCTGGCCGACCACATGGCCGTTGCCCTCCGGCAGAGCCAGCTCCTGGAGGAGGTGCAGGCCCAGCGGGAGCGGCTCGAAGAACGAGTGCAGGAGCGGACCGCCGAACTGGAGTCGTTCACCTACTCGGTGTCGCACGACCTGCGCACGCCCCTGCGGGCCATCGACGGCTACACGCGCATCCTGCGCGAGGAGCACGCCGACCAGTTGGACGACGAAGGCCGGCGCCTCCTGGACGTCGTCTACGACAGCGCGCAGACGATGGGCGACCTCATCGACGACCTGCTCACCCTGTCCCGCCTCGGCCGCCGCGAGATGAACCGCGTGCCCATCGACATGGAGGCCCTCGTCCAGGAGGCCTACGACGAGCTGGCGCGGACCCGTCCGGAGACCGACGTCACCCTCGAGGTCGCGGCCCTCCCTGATGCCGTCGGGGACCGCTCGATGATCCGACACGCGCTGACCAATCTTCTGTCCAACGCCCTCAAGTTTACCCGGAACGAGGCGTCGCCCCGGATCGACGTCCGGGCCGAGGAGCACGACGAGACGCCGGTCTACGTCGTGCGGGACAATGGGGTGGGGTTCGACGAAGACGAGGCCAAGGAGCTGTTCGGGGTATTTCAGCGCTCCCACGAGGAGGACGAGTTTGAGGGCACCGGCGTGGGGCTGGCCGTCGTCGAACGCATCGTCCAGCGCCACGACGGGAGGGTGTGGGCCGAAGGGGAAGAGGGGGAGGGGGCTTCGTTCTACTTTACCGTGCCCCATTCCGACGCCGACCTCGATGGCGCGAACGAGCGATGAGACCTGCTGACTGGAGTCTGTTCTGTTGTGTGCGGAGTGCCCAATGCTGAAGGTGATTGTCTTCTCCGTCGTCCCCCTCGTGGCGCTGCTTGGAAGCGCCGCCTACACCCTCGCGGTGGCCTATCGCCTCCGCGACTGGCGCCCCGTGCTGTTCGTGGGCGTCCTTCTCGTGATGGCCATTCATCAGGGGAACGAGCTCCTCGTAATCTCCAATCAAAGCGTGGAGGCGGCACTGGCTGGATTCGGCGAGTACCCCGAAACGACGGCCAATCTGCTTGCGAGTGCCGCTACGGTGTTGCTGCTTCGGTTTGTTGCGCGGGAGCGCGAACTGTCCGAAGAACTCCGGGACCTGGCCGGCCAGCTGGAGGAGCGGGTGGAGGAGCGGACCGCCGAGCTGGAGTCGTTTGCCTACTCGGTGTCGCACGACCTGCGCACGCCCCTGCGGGCCATCGACGGCTACACAAAGCTGCTGAAGAACAACCACGCCGATCAGCTCGACGACGAGGGGCGTCGCCTCCTGAGCGTCGTCCGCGACAGCACTCAGAAGATGGGCACCCTCATCGACGACCTGCTCATGCTCTCCCGCCTCGGGCGTCGCGAGATGGAGCCCTGCTTTCTGGACATGGAGCCCCTCACCCGCGAGGCCTACGAAGAGGTATGCCGAGCGCGCGCCGGGGCCGAGAACGGAACCCTCCAGATTCACCCCCTCCCCGGCGCCGTGGGCGACCCGTCGATGATGCGGCACGTGATGGCCAATCTGCTGGGCAACGCCGTCAAGTTTAGCCGCGACGAGGAGGCCCCTCACATTGAGGTGGGGGGCGAGGCGAACGGCGACGCATCGGTCTTCTTCGTGCGCGACAACGGGGTGGGCTTTGACATGGAGTTTGCAGACAAGGTCTTCGGGGTGTTCGAACGACTGCACGACGAGACGAAGTTCGAGGGCACCGGGGTGGGGCTGGCCATCGTCGAGCGGATTATCCAGCGCCACGATGGGGAGGTGTGGGCCGAGAGTGCAGAGGGGGAGGGTACTTCGATCTACTTTTCGCTTCCGAACGATCATGATGATGACTAGCCCGACCGCCGTCCAGCCCGTGGATCTCCTCCTGGTGGAGGACCAGCCGTCCGACGCCGAACTTACGCTGCGCGCCCTCCGGGCGCTCGACCTCGGCACGGACATCTACCACCTCGAAAATGGGGCCGAGGCCCTCAATTTCATTTTCGGGCGCGACGGGTACGACGACCGAAGCGTGGACGAGGCCCCCGACCTCATTCTCCTGGATCTGAAGCTGCCCAAGGTGAGCGGCCACGAGGTGCTCCGCGCCCTCAAGGCCGACGAGCGGACGCAGAACATCCCCATCATCGTGCTCTCCTCCTCGGGCGAGCGAACCGACGTGGAGCAATGCTACGCGCTCGGCGTGAACAGCTACGTGGT
>CAZRPQ010000420.1:0-2587 GCA_964601725.1 uncultured Salinivenus sp.
CTTCCCCCCTCCAACCTTCCACACCTCCATACCTCCAGCCCTCCATACGTCAATTACTCCCGCCACCGCCGGTCCGTCAGTTCGCGCACGTCGGTCTTCGAAATTACGTTCCAGTACGGACTGCTTAGGTTGCCGCTCTCCGTGCGGTTGAACGTGGCGCGCAGGAAGAGGGCCTTGTCGGCGTCCGGGTCGGCGCCCTCAAACGAGAAGCCGCCCCAGTGAAGCACCCAGTACGCCTGCGTGGGGTCCACGCCGAGCCGACGGCCCACGAGGTCGGCCAGGAACTGAAAGTCGTCGATCGTCGACGGGCCCTGGTTCTCGGCCAGCTCCTTGACGACGACGGTATGCGTCTCCTCCTCGTCGGGCGGCCCGGGGTAGACCTGTACCTGCGCCGTCCCGGTCTTGCTGTAGCTCCGCCACGTGAGGGTGGTGTCGGTGAGAGGCTGGGCGGGGGCCGACACAACGAGCCCGACGCCGAACAGAGCGAGGACGAGGACGCGACCAGCGAAGCGCATGGCGAAGGGGGGCGAATGAGGAATCAGAGGGTGGTTTTGTAGACACATACCGCCCCTCGACTCTAACGTGGAAAATTCCCCTACGGCCCACGAGCAGATCGACTTGATTTTAAAATTAAATTTTATAATCAAATTTACTCGATCTCCTCACAATCGGCCGATTCACGCGGAACGGAGGCTTGGCTACGAAGATTTGATTTAGTAGTTAAATATACGATTTAAGATCTATCCCCCAATGCCGTCCACCGAAGCCCGCATTTTGGAGGCCGCGCGCACTGTGTTCGTGCGGCGCGGCACGCACGCCGCGAGCCTCAAGGAGATTGCTCAGGAGGCCGACGTCAATCAGGCGCTTCTCCACTACTATTTCAGCGACAAGGAAACCCTGGCCGACACGGTCTTCGAGCAGGTCGCCTCGGACTTCATTCCGGAGATCCAGGCCGTGTTCGTCGCCGAGCAGCCCCTCGAGGAGAAGGTGGAGACGATCGTTCAGAAGTACCTTGACCTCATCCGCGCGAACCCGTACCTGCCGTCCTACATCGTCGGCGAGTTGAATCAGAATCCGGAGGCGATGAAAGAGCGGATCCGGTCGATGGGGGTGGCGCCGTTCGACGACCTCGACAAGCTCGACGATCAGCTGAAGGAAAAGGCCGAGGCGGGCGAACTGCGCCCCATTTCGGCCGAGCAGTTCATCGTCAATCTCCTGTCCCTCTGCATCTTTCCGTTCATTGCCCGGCCGCTCCTCGAAACCCTGTTCGACATGGACGAGGCGGCGTTTGACCGGTTCATCGAGGACCGGAAGGAACAGATCCCCCCGTTTTTCCTCGGCGGTCTTCGGCCGTAGCGGGGTTGGGGCTCGAGGCTTCAACCAGAACCAACGGTCTTTCGGCCGATGATTGCTTTTGTCGTTACGGGAATCCAGCGCGTGATATCTTCTCCTGCCCGGCGGAAAACAGCGGGCGTGGGCGTCGCGCTCCTGCTCGGGCTGGCCGTTGGCCTCCCTGTGTCGTCCCGTGCCCAGCCGAACGAGTTGGTGTCCGCGGGCGACTCCTTCCGCGTCGAGAACGTTGTGGCCCAGGTGCTGGCGACGCATCCCGCCGCCGAGGCGGCGCGGCGCGACGTAGACGCAGCTTCGGCCCGGGTGGGACAGGCCCGAAGCGGATACTGGCCGCGCGTGTCCGCCGTCGGGACGTACCGGCGGCAGGACCCGGTGCCCGAGGTGACGGTGCCGAGCCTCCCGACGGGGCACAACGATGGAGGGGGCGGCGGTCAAAGCATCGCCATCCAGCCCAACAACCTGTACGACGGGCACTTTCGGGTGCGGCAGACGCTCTACAGCTTCGGAGAGACAGCCGCCCGCGTTGATCGGGCCCGGGCCGGGCGCAGGACGGCCCAGCGCCGGGTGGACATTGAGCGGATGGACCTCGCCTTCCAGGCCGTGCAGGCCTTTTACACCACCCTCCTCGCCGAAGCCCGCATCGGCGTCCAGCGCGACCAGATCGATCAACTCGAGCGAACTCTAGACGTCGTTCGCCGCCGGCAGGACGCGGGCACCGCCACGGACTTCGAGGTACAATCGACGCGGACGCGCCTGTCGGCGGCGCAGAGTCAGCTTGCGCGGTTTCGCAGCCAGCGGCAGCGGCAGGAAGCAGAGCTGCGACGCCTTCTCGGGGCGGAGTCGGGCGCGGCACTGTCGCGACGGCTGTTGGGGAGCGTCGAGCCGAGCCTGATGCCCGCGGACACGCCCCAAATCGACGTGGACACTCTCGCCGACCGTGCCCGTCGCCAGCACCCCTCGACCGGCTCTTCCAGCGCGGCACCATCGACCAGGCCCTCGTCGTCGAGTCCGACGTTGCCTCGGCCCTCCACACCTCATCCGGCGCCCAGGCGCTTCTCCTCACCGACGCGATCAACCCAAACATCGGACGCATCCAGCAGGACTACGCCCGGGCCGTGCTCCGCGACTACGAGCAATCACTCAACGACGGGGCGGGCGGCGTGCCGTTCCACGTCGAAACACGGGTCCGGTACAACCCGACCCTGGCGTCCGCCTACTTCTTCGTGCCCGGCCTGCT
>CAZRPQ010000421.1:0-2586 GCA_964601725.1 uncultured Salinivenus sp.
TCTGCACAAGATCCGCGAAGTCGCAGGCCATAGACAGTCCGCCAAACAGCTTCTGCCAGGTCCTCCTTTGAACTGCACCACAGAAATCGCATCTTAACGACGGCGGCCTGCTCTCACCGTTCTGCTGGGGCAGAAACTCGGTGCCCCCACGCCCCCACCCTCGAAGGGTTCGGGACACGTTCGCCCGTGCGTTCCGGGCATCTCACCCACGACCAGAGGCAACTGAACCTCTGTTGCTCGACTGGATTTTTAACAGACGATTGCCCTGTGAACTGCACGGCCTCTCGGCCCGTTTTTCGACTGGATCTCAGTCTTTCGCGCCCACACTCACTTCCAATACCCACCTTGCTTGATGCAGCACCCTTCCGGAATGGCTCGCCCCCTCGCTTGTCTCCTCGGGATGCTTTGCCTGACGGCCGCTTGTCCTCGAGTAGGGGCGGCGCAGGAGAATCCCGCGACCGTCGATACGCTCCCATCGGGCAACGAACTCTCCCAGTCGGCGATCCCCCTTCAGACGGACACCACCGACAAGGATGCCCCGTACGTCGCCACCGATCAGCGCATTGTGGACCGGATGCTGGAGGTGGCCGACGTGTCGGAGGACGACGTGGTCTACGACCTTGGAAGTGGGGACGGCCGCATTCCGCTCACGGCCGCGACACAGTACGGCGCCCGGGGCGTTGGCGTTGAAATTGACCCCGACCTGGTCGCCAAGTCTCGGGCCAAGGCCAAGGCCGCCGGGGTGACCGACCGGGTCGAGTTTCGACAGCAGGATCTCTTTAAGACGAATCTTGAGGACGCGACGGTCGTGGCCCTCTATCTCTGGCCCGAGATCAACGTGAAGCTACGCCCGAAGCTGCTTCGGCAACTGGATCCGGGCGACCGGATTGTGTCCCACGACTTTCGAATGGGGGAGTGGGAGCCCGACCGGGTGGTCGATGCCGGGCAGGACAAGACGGGCAGGGCCACGATTTATCTCTGGGTCGTTCCCGAGGAGGTTCCGCCCGACCTCATGGAGCGCCCTCCCAACCTTGAGCAGAACAAGTAGGGGACGGTTGTTCTGCCCTTCTGCACGCCCACGCTCCCGGAAGGGCCTCCGCTCATCTGGAGAATGCGACCGGAGGCTCGGGCATGGCCGTTACGAACCCACGCCCTCCGCAAATCATTGCAGTGCCTGTTGCGTCCAAGCATCTGCTGGTGGGCGGCTCCATCTGCGCTGGAGAGACCCGCCCCTCCGGCAGCCCTGGCATCTCGAATGAGACCTCCCGATTCCCTTCACAGATTTTCGCTTCCGATCTATGGCCCCGGAGACCCTTTCCGAATCTGAGCTGGACACGCGCACCATCAACACGATCCGGTTCCTCTCGGCCGATGCCGTGGAGGCGGCGCAGAGCGGGCATCCGGGCACGCCGATGGGCCTGGCCCCGGTGGCCTACGTCCTCTGGACGCGCCACCTCCGCCACAGCCCGGCTGATCCGGACTGGCCCAATCGGGACCGGTTCGTCCTCTCGGCGGGTCACGCCTCGATGCTCCTCTACAGCCTGCTCCACCTCACCGGCTACGACCTGTCGATGGAGGAGATCAAGAACTTCCGGCAGTGGGACAGCGAAACGCCCGGCCATCCGGAGGCGCACCTGACCGAGGGCGTGGAGACGACGACCGGCCCCCTCGGGCAGGGATTTGCCAATGGGGTCGGCATGGCGCTTGCCGAGCGCGTGCTTGCCGACGAGTTCAACACGGACGAGCACCCGATCGTGGATCATCACACCTACGGGATTTGCTCCGACGGCGACCTGATGGAGGGCGTCTCCCACGAGGCGGCCTCGCTTGCGGGGCACCTCGGGCTCGGCAAGCTGGTCTACCTCTACGACGACAACCGGATCACGATCGACGGCTCGACGGACCTGGCCTTCTCGGAGGATGTGGAAGGGCGCTTCGAGGCGTACGACTGGCACGTGCAGCGCGTCGACGACGCGAAGGACCTCGACGCGGTCGATGAGGCCCTCACGAAGGCGAAGGCAGAGACCGACCGACCCTCGTTGATCGTGGTCCGGTCGCACATCGGGTACGGCAGTCCCAACAAGCAGGACACGGCCGCCGCCCACGGGAAGCCGTTGGGGGCGGCTGAGCTTCGGCGGACGAAGGAGAACCTGGGCTGGCCCACGGACGAGACGTTCTACGTCCCCGACGAGGTGTACGACCACATGCGCGAGGCCGTCGACCGCGGGGCCGACCGGACCCAGGAGTGGGACGCGCTCTTCAGGGCGTACGCGGAGGCCCACCCCGAGAAGGCCGCCGAGTACGACCGCTGGATGAACCGGCGCCTGCCGGAGGACTGGGAAGAAGTGCTTCCCACCTTCGAGGCCGGCCAGCAAATGGCCACCCGGAAGGCCAGCGGCCTCACCCTCAACGACCTCGCCCCGAAGGCCGGATACCTTGTCGGCGGCTCGGCGGACCTGACCGGCTCGAACAAGACGGACGTGCCGGGTCGGTCGGACTTTCAGGCCGACAATCCGGAGGGACGGTATTTCCGGTTCGGGGTGCGGGAGCATGCCATGGCGGGACTCTCCAACGGGATGGCCCTGC
>CAZRPQ010000422.1:0-2573 GCA_964601725.1 uncultured Salinivenus sp.
CATGACTCACAACCCATGACTCACAACCCGTAATCCCTGCCCCCGAACTCATCTCCTCGAACGTCACCCCGCACTCCAAACTCTCCACTCCGCATGGAAACTGCCCTCGCCTACGCCGAGACGCATTCGGATCGGTTCGTCAACGAACTGAAAGAGCTGCTCCGCATCCCATCGGTGAGCACCGATTCTGCCTACGCCGACGAGGTGCAACGGGCCGCACACTGGCTCACCGACCACCTCGACGAGATCGGGATGGAGCACACCGAGATCATCGAGACCGACGGCCATCCCCTCGTGTACGCCGAGCACATCACCGATCCGGCCAAGCCCACGGTGGTCGTGTACGGCCACTACGACGTGCAGCCGCCCGATCCGCTGGAGGAGTGGGACACCGACCCGTTCGAGCCCGCGCAGCACAACAGCACCCTCTACGCCCGGGGGGCCTGCGACGACAAGGGCCAGATGTTCATGCAGGTGAAGGCCGCCGAGGCCTACCTGTCGGCAGAAGGGGCCCTTCCGGTCAATCTGAAGTACATCATTGAGGGCGAGGAAGAGACCGGGTCGATGGCGATCGAATCGTACATTCAGGAGAACGGGACCCGGCTCGACGGCGACGTCGTCCTCATCTCCGACACGGCCATGTTCTCGGAGGAAACGCCGTCCATCACCTACGGCCTGCGCGGCCTGGCCTACGCGGAGATCACCCTGCAGGGCCCAAACCGCGACCTGCACTCCGGCAACTACGGCGGGGCCGTGGACAACCCCTGCAACGCGCTCAGCCGCATCATCGCCGGGCTGCACGACGAGGACCACCGCATCACCATCCCCGGCTTCTACGACGACGTGCGCGACCTGACCGAGGCCGAGCGCGAAACGTACGCCGAGCTTCCGTTCGACGAGGAGGCGTGGATGGACACCCTCGGCATCGACGACGTGCGGACCGAGGGCAACTACACGACGCTCGAATGCCTCTCGGCCCGGCCCACGCTCGACGTGAACGGCCTCTTGGGCGGCTACACGGGCGAAGGGGCCAAGACCGTGCTCCCCTCAAAGGCCCACGCCAAGCTCTCAATGCGCCTCGTGCCCGAGCAGGAGATCGAGGACATCTACGACAAGCTGGAGGCGCACCTGGAGACCGAGGTGCCGGACACCATGGACTTTTCGATGCGGCGGCTGCACGGCGGCGATCCGGTGCTCGTCGACCCGTCGATCCCGCCCATGCAATCGGCCAAGCACGCCATGGAAGAGGTGCGGGGCACCGAGCCCGTCTTTGTGCGCAACGGCGGCACCATCCCCGTCGTGGCCGACTTCCAGCAGCACCTGGGCCTCGACAGCGTGCTCATGGGTTTCGGGCTCGACCGGGACGCCATCCACTCGCCCAACGAGTCGTTCGGCCTCGATCGCTTCCACCAGGGCATCCAGGCCATCATTCGCTTCCATCAGAGGTACGCCGAGTCGGGGACGTAAGCCCCGCGGAGCACGTCGCCCTCGCCGAACCGTCATTTTCCCCCTCCCGTCCCTTGCACACGCTGGCGTCCCATCGTCCCGTCCTCTGGGCCGTCGCTGGACTCGTCCTGTTCGCGGCCCTTGTCGCCTGCGGCCCCACCGACGGCGACTCGCCCCCCGCGGACGCCGAGCAAAAAGAGTGGACGCCCCTCTTCAACGGAGACAATCTGGATGGGTGGACGCCCAAGATTACCGGACACCCGCCCGGCGAAAATGCGGGAGCCACGTTTCGCGTGGAGGACGGACGGCTCACCGTCCGGTACGACGGATACGACCAGTTTGACGGCCAGTTTGGGCATCTCGTCTCCGACACCACCTTCTCTCACTACGTGGTGGCGGCCGAGTACCGCTTCGTCGGCGAGCAGGCGCCCGGCGGGGCCGACTGGGCCACCGAAAACAGCGGGATCATGGTTCACGCCCAGTCCGCCGGAACGATGACGCGCGACCAGGACTTCCCGGTCTCAATCGAGGTGCAGCTCCTGGGCAGCGCGGGGCAGGAGGACCGGCCCACGGCCAACCTATGCACGCCCGGGACCCACGTGGTCATGGCCGATACGCTCACCACCACGCACTGCATCACCTCGAGCTCCGACACCTATCCGGGCGATGAATGGGTGCGCGTCGAGGCCCGCGTGCTCGGCGACTCGCTGGTGCAACACCGCGTGAACGGGACTCCGGTGTTGGAATACACCGAGCCGCAAATTGGGGGCGGCATGGTCGCCCACGCCGATCCGTCGGTGAAGAACGACGGAACGATGCTCTCGTCCGGCCACATTGCGCTGCAGAGCGAGAGCCATCCCATTCAGTTCCGCACCGTCGAGGTGCTGAACCTGCGGGGCTGCACCGATCCGGACGCCGCTACCTTCAAATCGTACTACGTGGCCTCCGCCCCGGACCGCTGCACGTACGACTGAGCGGAGGGGAGGAAGGGCGGCCGTTTTAGAGCTCCGAGAGGGTGCCGGAGGAGGGCTCGCGGGCAGAGAGGGAAAGAAGGCCTTCCCCCACGCCGCGACGAGGCGTCTCGACGTGCCACGGCGATGGACCGACGGGGGACTGTTTCCGATGAC
>CAZRPQ010000423.1:0-2572 GCA_964601725.1 uncultured Salinivenus sp.
TGAAGATCGTAATTCTCACCAACGAGTATCCCCCCAACGTCTACGGCGGTGCCGGCGTGCACGTCGAATACCTCACCCGCGAGCTGGCCGCGCTGGACGACGGCGAGCACGAGATCGAGGTGCTCTGCTTCGGCGAGCAGGACGAGACGGACGGGAACCTCCGGGTCCGGGGCGTGGAGCCGGACTTTGAACTGCCCCGCCAGGACGAGCGCCACGCCAAGTTCATGGACGCGATGGCGCGCGATCTCATCATGGCGGGCTCGGTGGCCGACGCCGACATCATCCACGGCCACACTTGGTACTCGCACCTGGCCGGATGCCTCACCAAGCAACTGACGGGCGGGAACTTGGTCCTGACCACGCACTCGCTGGAGCCGCACCGCCCCTGGAAGCGCGAGCAACTGGGCACCGGGTACGACGGCTCCTCGTGGGTCGAGCGCACCGCCTACGAGAACGCGGACGGCGTGGTGGCCGTCTCCGGCTCGATGAAGGAGGACGTGCAACACCTCTACGACGTGGGGGGCGCCGAGACCGAGGTCATCCACAACGGCATCGACATCGACCAGTACCGCCCCCGGCCCGACCGGTCGGTGCTGGAAGATTACGGCGTGGATCCGGACCAGCCGTTCGTCCTCTTCGTGGGCCGCATCACGCGCCAGAAGGGCATCCTGCACCTCGTGGAGGCGATCCATCACTTCGACGCCGACATTCAGGTGGTGCTCTGTGCCGGCGCGCCCGACACCGAGGAAATCGGGGAGGAGATGGAGGCGCGCGTGGAGACGGCCCGGACCGAGACCGACAACCGCATCGTCTGGATCGACGAGATGCTGCCGCGCGAGGACGTGATCACGATGTACACGCACGCCTCGGTCTTCGTCTGCCCCAGCGTCTACGAGCCGTTCGGCATCATCAATCTGGAGGCCATGGCCTGCGAGACGCCGGTCGTGGCCTCGCGGGTGGGCGGCATTCCCGAGATCGTGGTGCCCGAGGAGACGGGCCTGCTCGTGGACGTGGACCCGACCGGGGGCGACGACGTGGAGCCCGCCGATCCGGACGCGTTCGCGCAGGGCCTCGCGGACGGGGTGAACGCCCTCATGACTGATCCGGAGCGGCGCGAGACAATGGGCACTGCGGCGCGCCAGCGCGTGGAGGAGCAGTTCAGCTGGCGGGCCATCGCCGAGCAGACGCTCGCCTTCTACAAGTCGCTGATCGGGCGCTAACCCTAACGGGCGCTTCGTTTCGTGGAGATCGACGCGCCCGGGCACAAATCCGTACGAAACCCTGGTCAGGACGCCTTCCAGCGTGCACTCAGGCTGGACTACGTCCCGCGCAGCCTCCATGCTTCAGCGCGCACGGTCAGGAGATTTCGCGTGGAGGACGCCGTCGCTAATGGCCAGGACAGGAGAAGTCTGTACGGGAAAACGAGGACGGGATAACAGCATCGTAAGGTTGAATAGCAGTCCCGTCACGCTCTGGGGCCTCTCGTCTGCATCTTTTCGGAGAGGGGTCTGTGTGAAGCGGGTGGTACCACCCACCCTATCCATAGAACTGCTTTCTCAATTTTACCGATGACCCGCGAAGCCGACATCCCAGACACGAGCGTCGAGGACGTGCTTGCGACGAAAGGCACGCTCGAGGATCCACCGAATGTACTTACCGCCGCTCCCAGCGACAGCGTCTACGACTGCATCGACCGCATGACTGAACGGGAGATTGGCTCCATCGTCGTGATGGACGACGAGGGGATCGCCGGCATCTTCACCGAGCGCGACTACATGCGCAAGATGGAACTGGAGGGACGCCGGTCGCAGGAAACGCCGGTGCGGGTCGTCATGACGGAGGACGTAATGACGGTCGGGCCGGACCGGTCCCTCGAAGACTGCCTCGACCTGATGCAGGACCTGCAGTGCCGGCACCTACCGGTGGTTGATGCCGACGGGCAGCTTAGCGACATCCTCTCGATGCGGGACTGCATGCAGCAGATCACGGAAGCGGCCAAGTCGAAGGCGCTTCAGTTGATCAACCACATGCGGGACAAGTATCCGGTGCAGATGCACGGGTAGTGGACGCAGGGGTCCCGAAACACCAGTCCGACCATCGGTGTCCCCGTCTGTCAGATTCGTTTGGCTTCGGATCGACGCGGTCGATTCAGCACGGCGCGAGACGCGTTACTCGGGGATGTCTTTGCGATCGAGAATTGCCCCGTTGGCGTCAAGTTCGTTGAGGTAGTTTTTCAGTTCCGAGCAGCAGGTCGCGCGGGCGATGCGCTTGAATGGGCCCAGCCCGATGACTCGGAAATACAGGTCCGTCAGGTACGAGGCCCGCGTCCACTCCAGACGAGATCCCACCGTGCCGAGAACCTGCGTGGGGTCGTCGTAAAACGATTCGAGGTGCTCGCTCACCTTCACCTCGGCGTCCTCCCGGCCAAGTTCGAGGAGGTACGACAGATCAATGTCGCGATCCACCTGGTCGATGCCTTCGGGGACGGTTCCGAGAGTCCGGAAGGCTCGGGTGATCAGGGTGTCGGAGTCGCGGGTGAAGAACACAAAGTACTCCAGGCGAAGCAGCGGGT
>CAZRPQ010000424.1:0-2558 GCA_964601725.1 uncultured Salinivenus sp.
TGTAGAGCAGAGAGGATCCGACGCCTTCGACGACACGCCAACGACATTCGAACTGACTCGAACCAACGCACACACGAACTCATGGGTAAAGTTATAGGCATTGACCTTGGCACGACGAACTCGGTCGTGGCGGTGATGGAGGGGGACGACCCCGACGTCATCGAAAACGCGGAAGGCTCGCGTACCACGCCGTCCGTCGTGGCCTACAAAGACGACGGCGAGCGCCTTGTGGGCGCCCCCGCCAAGCGCCAGGCGATCACGAATCCCGAGCGCACCGTGTCCTCGATCAAGCGGTTTATGGGCCGCTTCTACAATGAGGTCGAGGACGAGATCGAAGAGGTGCCCTACGAGGTTGTTCGCGGCGACAACGACACCGCGCGCGTCAAGATTGACGACCGGCAGTACACGCCGCAGGAAATTTCGGCCGTGGTGCTGCAGAAGCTGAAGCAGACGGCCGAGGACTACCTGGGCCAGGAGGTCACCGACGCGGTGATCACCGTGCCGGCGTACTTTAACGACGCGCAGCGGAAGGCCACGAAGGAGGCCGGCGAGATTGCGGGCCTGAACGTGGAACGCATCATCAACGAGCCGACCGCGGCCTCCCTCGCCTACGGGCTCGACGACGAGAGCGATCAGGTCGTGGCCGTGTACGACCTTGGCGGCGGCACCTTCGACATCTCCATCCTGGAACTCGGCGACGGGGTCTTCGAGGTGAACGCCACGTACGGCGACACGCACCTCGGGGGCGACGACTTCGACAAGCGCCTCATCGACCACATCGCCGACGAGTTCGAGCAGGACACGGGCATCGACCTCCGCGACGACCCGATGGCCCTGCAGCGCCTGAAGGAGGCCGCCGAGGAGGCGAAGATTGAGCTGTCGAGCGCCACGACGACCACGATCAACCTGCCGTTCATCACGGCGACGGACGAGGGCCCACAGCACCTGAACATGGACATCAACCGGGCTACGTTCGAACAGCTGATCGACGACCTGGTCGACAAGACGGTGCCGCAGATGGAGAAGGCCCTCGACGAGTCGGGCCACTCCAGGAGCGACGTCGATGAGGTCATCCTGGTCGGCGGCTCCACCCGCGTGCCGGCCGTGCAGGAGGCGGTCGAAGACTTCTTCGGCCAGTCGGTCAACAAGTCCGTGAACCCGGACGAGGTGGTGTCGCTCGGTGCAGCCATTCAGGGCGGCGTCCTCAGTGGCGACGTCGACGACGTGCTGCTGCTGGACGTGACCCCGCTGAACCTCGGCATCGAGACGCTCGGCGGCGTAATGACGACGCTGATCGAGGCGAACACGACGATTCCGACGAAGGAGAGCGAGATCTTCTCCACCGCCGCCGACAACCAGACCTCGGTCGAGGTCCACGTCCTGCAGGGCGATCGCGAGATGGCCAAGGACAACCGGACGCTCGGCCGCTTCCACCTCGACGGCATCCCGCCGGCCCCGCGCGGCACGCCGCAGATTGAGGTAACCTTCGACATCAACGCGGACGGCATCCTCGATGTCTCCGCCGTGGACAAGGACACCGGCAAGGAGCAGTCCATCCGCGTGGAGGCGTCCAGCGGCCTCACCGAAGAGGAAATCGAGAAGATGAAGGAAGAGGCCGAGAAGCACGCCGAGGAAGACGAGAAGCGCAAGGAGCGCGCCGACACGATCAACGAGGCGAACTCCATGGCGTACTCCGTGGAGCAGGGCCTCGAGGAGTACGGGGACAAGATCCCGGACGACAAGCGCTCGAACCTCGAAGACGCGCTCGAGACGCTCAACGACGAGCTCGAAACGGCCAGTGCCGACGCGGACATCAGTGGCCTGGAGAACGCGCTCGATGAACTGAACTCAGCGTGGTCGGCCGCCGGCGAGGAAATCCGCGACGCGCAGCAGCAACAGGCGCAGCAGGGCGCCGCCGCGGGGGCGGGTCCCGCCGGAGCAGGCCCCGCAGGCGCGGGTGCTGGCCCCGGTGCAGCCGGTGCAGGCGCGGGGGCGGGCCCCGACGCGGGCGCAGGCGCCGGGGGTCCCGGCAATGGTGCTCCTGAGGACGAGGACGAGGATGTCCAGGACGCCGACTACGAAGTTGTTGACGAAGGCGACGAGGAGTAGGAAGTGTGGGAGGGTGGACGCACGGACGTTTGGACGTGCGAATGAAGGCCTTCTACACCTCCACGTCCCTCCGTCCATACATACTACATCGCCCCGTCGGCCCCGCTTTCCGCGGCGGCCGACGGCTGTTTCTGCGCCCCGATCGGGACAGTCCGGTCGGGGCGTGTTTTATTCCCCGAGCGCCCCTCTACCGACGAGGGCCTGGAACGCCCCTCTACGGTGCAGGGTACGGATATTGGTCATCTTTTTCATCAACCTCCAACCCAATGCCGACCTCCCTGCCGACTGCCGTGCGCGAGGCCTGGGGAGAGGACGCGGCGGACGAGTTCTCGCGTTGGTTTGAGGAGACCCTCGAGCAGCGTACGGTCCACCGCGATGAATTCCGTGAGGTCCTCTCTCGTCTCGACGTCCTCGAAGAACGATTCGACCACGTGGAGGAGCGCTTCGAC
>CAZRPQ010000425.1:0-2548 GCA_964601725.1 uncultured Salinivenus sp.
CCACCTGTCCACATCCCTCCGTCAGTTCGTCGACGGCCTCCAGCAGCTCAGGGAAGCGGTCTTCCAGGGCGTTCATCATCCGCATGTAGCCCTGCATGTTGCCCTGCATGCCCGAGACGTCTCCCAGCCCCTCCGCCGCTTCCAGCGAGGCCTCCTGCAACCACGCCTGCACCACCTCTGTGCGCGTAATTGCGTCGCTCACAGCCCGGAGGGAGGTCGAGAGATGGGGCTCGATGCGAGCTTTCCAGTCCTCTTCGGAGGGGGAGGGGGACATCGGGACGGGGGCGAAACGTCGAGGAAAAGTGTGACGGAAGTGGGCACGCTAAAAGGAACAAAAGTGAACGTACTACGTCCAAAAAAAGCTCTACATTCTTTTAGATGCCTCTGAATTCGTATTGTGCCTGATCGACCGACCACCTCGCGGCAGCCGAAAGCGATGCCGCTGGATGAACTCTCCGAGCACCTTCAGCTTTCGAAGCAGACTCTCGTTCGGTGGACCGACCGCCACCTGATCGACGCGGATCTCTACTGGTCCCTCTCCGACTCGAACGAGGAGATCCGCATGATTGATCTCACGGACGAGACGCTGGACTTCCTCGAAGACTTCGCCGCCGACTACCGGGAAGACGTCGTGAGCCGGACGGAGGCGCGCCGGATTCTCAAGCAAATTGATCGGAAAAAGATCAAGAAGCTCATCCGGGCGGGCGACGTGGAGGACGTCGAGGTTGACGAAGAAACCCGGGTCGTCGTGGGCAGCCTCGAGGACTACCTGATGGAGCGGGAGCGAGAGGAGGAAGAGGAGGGAGACGAGGACGAGTAACGATTCGCTCCACGCTCAACTCGCGCCGGACGCCGTCTCGCCTGTGTCGAGCATGTCCCGAAGGGTCGGTTTCATTTCGTCGGTGGGGAAGATGCCGACCACGCGCTTCGCGATCTGGCCGTCCGGGGAGACGAGGATCGTGGTGGGCAGTCCGGGGATGGGGCCGAACTCCGCCTCTGCGGCGCCCTCGGTGTCTACGACGATCGGGTAGTTGATCGTGTGCTCGTCGACGAAGGGAGCGACCACCTCTCGCCCCTTGCGGTCGAGCGCAACCCCAATGACCGTCAACCCCTGCGGCTTGAGGTCTGAGTGGAGGGCCTTGAGGTCGGGAATTTCTTTCCGGCAGGGAGCGCACCAGGTAGCCCAGAAGTTGACGAGTAGCACCCGTCCCTTTTGCTCCCTGAGGTTGATCGCTTCTCCGTCCAGGGTTTCGAGCGTGAGGTCCGGCACCGGCTTGGCCTCCACGTCCCGCACCTTTCCGGGAAGCGGATCGGAGGGGGCAGAGGACGACGTGGAGGACGACGAGGCGGTCTGGGTCTTGTCGTCCCCCCCACACGCGACGAGCAGGACGATCAGGCTGAGACTGAAAACAACGGTCAGAAAGCGACGCATGGACGCGGAGCCTCTTCTATTTAGTCGGCGGAGAGGGGCAGAGAACGGACGGCCTCGCGGAGGGCTTCGGCCGTCACGTCGAAATGGGACGTGTTGAAGACGGGTTCCCGGCCGTGCAGGAGGATGGCCTGGGGGGTCTCGTGGCGCACGTCGAGCGTGTTGGCAATTTCGTCGGACACCGCCCGGCTCTCCTGAACCACGAGTTTGTAGGTGGGCACGTCTTCGTCCTCGGCCAGCTGCCGCATTTCCTCGTCGGCCCTGCCGCTCACCGAGCACGCCGCGCTGTGTTTGAACAGGAGGACGGGCTGCTCCTCGGAGCGCGACCGCGCCTCGGCCCAGTCGGCCTCGTTGGAGAGGGAATGAAAGGGAGCGTCTGACATCGGAGGGGGAGGATTCGGGAGAAAAAATTGCGCAGTCTATGCGTACCACGAGGCGGATCCCGTGATACAGGATGGGGGTGAACAATCGATCAATACTGGCGAACGTCCAAGAACGCAGTCGACCCGGGAGGCGTGCACCGCGCCTTTCTGGGTGCATCCCGTGTTGAATGAATCACCGACCACGTATGGCTACGTTGGAAACAGAGGCTGACGAGGTTCGCTGGTCCCTCGCGGACCTGTACGACCATCCCGACGATTTAAAGGAAGATCTGGCCGAGGTCGACGCCCACGCAGAGGCCTTCGCCGACCAGTATCGGGGCCGCGTCGGGGAGCTCGGCGCCGAGGCGTTGGCCGACGCCCTCGACACGCTCGCGTCCATTCACGATCGTCTGGGGCGGGCCCAGGCCTACGCCTATCTGCACTGGTCGGCCGACACGAACGACGCCGAACGCGGGGCGCTCCGCCAGTCGGTTCGGGAGACGGTCGACCGCATCCAGCAGAAGCTCCTCTTCGTGGAAACCGAGTGGGTGGCCCTCCCGGAAGAGCGGGTGGACGAGCTGATCTCACACGAGGCCCTCTCTGATTACGAGCACCACCTGGAGACCGAGTATCTCCGAAAGGACCACGTCCTGAGCGAGGCGGAGGAGACGGTGCTCTCGGAGAAAAACATCACGGGCAAGAGTGCCTGGACCCGATATTTCGACGAGACCCTCGGCGCGGCCCGCTTTGAGCTCGA
>CAZRPQ010000426.1:0-2542 GCA_964601725.1 uncultured Salinivenus sp.
GTGCAGCGGTGGCGAGGGGCTGCGGAGACGGATCCTCCATCTACTTCAACCCCGCCAACCTGGCGGGGACGGAGGGCAAAACGGTAAGCCTCGGCGCGACCCTCATTGACGCGGGGGGGACATTCACCTACGATTACATCTCACGCCCGCCCTACACCGGCTTCGACGTCGACCTAGAGAATGATCCCATTCCGGTTCCGCATCTCTACGCCACGTACGGCATCAACGAGAAACTCGCGGTGGGTCTCGGCACCTACGCGCCGTATGGCCTCGAAACCATCTGGCCCGTGAAACTCGAGAACGGAAACTTCTTTGACGGGGCGTTCGAGGGCTACGACAACAGCGTGCAGACCTTCTACATCCAGCCGACCGCCGCGTATCAGCTAACCGACAAAATCAGGGTGGGGGGCGGGCCGGTCGTGGCAATCAGCAGCGTCGAGCTCAACCAGGTGCTCGACCTCTCTACCGTTGAACCAGACCGTGACGCGCTCCCATCCGGCACCACACTCGGGGAGCTCGGCGTGCCTCACCACACAGCCTTTGCCACGTCGAAGCTTAAAGGAACCGGTGGCGTCGGCGTTGGGGGAAATCTCGGGGTGTCCTACCAGGCCACCGACCGCCTCCGTGTGGGCCTTCGAGGCACGCTCCCCATCACCATTACCTACGACGGAGACGCTACGTTCGAGCAAGTCAATCAGGAGGGGCTCGAAGACCTCTTGTTCGTCCCCCCAAGCCCGCTTGCTGCCGACACCGACGGAGACGGTGAACCAGACACGTCGGTCCGAGCAGACCAGCTCGTTGCTCCGAACTTTCAAGGGGATGGCCGTCTAACGGATCAGGATGTCGAAGCGGAGCTGACCTTTCCCGCCCAGATCGTCGCGGGCCTTAGCTTTCAGGCCACCGAGCGACTGCTGCTCCTGGCCGACTACCAGTACACACGATGGTCGAGCTTCGACACGATCCCTATCGAATTCGAGAAGCTTGGTGACCGCAGTCGCGAAGAAAAGTACAACGACACCCACGGAATCCGGCTCGGCGGGTCGTATGTCCTTACCGACCAGTTCACGGCTCGGGCCGGCTATCTCTTTAACACAGCCGCCGCGCCCGACGAGGTCGTGACGCCGCTCCTGCCGGAGGCCAGGCGCAACCAAGTCACCGTGGGCCTCGGCTGGCAGCCGACGGACCTGCTCGAGATCAATGCCTCCTACCAGCTTCTCCTCCAGAACGACCGCCGGGGGCGCGTCCGAGGAGCCCCGACGGGGCAGGGTCCCACGACCGATCTCAACAGCGGCCTGTACGAGTTTGGCGCCAATCTCTTCGGCACGACGCTCACCCTCCACCTCTAATCCGCCATGATCATGCGACCGCGTTTACGCTTCCCCGTCTGGGGACTGCTTCTCCTAGCTCTCTTGCTGCCCTGGGTGAGCGGCTGCGATCAGGATGCCCTGAACCCGCCCGAGCCCTCGAACGAACTCTTCCGCAGCTACGTGGCGATCGGAAACAGCATCACCGCGGGCTTCCAGTCGGGAGGCATCAACGAGTCGACCCAGCAGGAGTCCTATGCCGTCCTGATCGCCGAACAGATGGAGACGCCATTCAATATTCCGGTTCTATCTGATCCGGGCTGCCCCCCTCCCCTTGCCCAGGCGTTTCCCCCGCAGCGCATCTCTAGCGAGGAGTGTGCACTCCGCAGCTCCTTGAGTCCCCCGACCCTGAACAATGTGGCGGTACCGGAAGCCGGAGTCGTCGACGTGCTTACCAACCTAAGTCCAACGTCCAATCCAAACCCTCTCACGTCGTTCATTCTCGGCGGCCAGACGCAGATCGAGATGGCCAAGCGAGCCAATCCCACCTTCGTTAGCGCCTGGATTGGCAACAACGACGTGCTCGGCGCGGCCCTCGCCGGGGACGCAACGCTCGCGACGTCGCCCGAAACCTTCCAGACCCGCTACGCGGGCATGGTTAGTGAGTTGGATTCCATCTCCACCCTGGGGGGCGCCGTCTTCGTCGGCGTTGCAGACGTGACGTTCATTCCCCATCTCTCAAGGGGCGCCGCCTACAACCAAGCCATTCCGGCCGGTCAGGATGCGGGGGCCGTTCCGCCCAATTTCAAGCTCGAATCGTGCGCTCCGCCCCCTTCAGGCACAGGGGATGTCTCAGTGCCGTTCCGCCACGGAGCGGCCCTGATCGGCGCTGCGGCCGGACTGAGGGATGAACTCGGCGATATTGCACCCGAGATTACACTCGACTGCTCTCAGGACCGAACCGTCGAAACAACGATTCGCGAAAGCATCCCGGATGACTTCGGGGCCATTGAGGATTCGGTTGTTGCTCAGATTAACAGAGAGGTGAGAAGCGTATCACTCCTGACGTCGCAGGAACGTTCGGTCCTAAAAAACCGAGTGTCCACGTTCAATCAGATTATTCAAGATCAGGTTGCAGACGAGTACGC
Organism: uncultured Salinivenus sp.; assembly: GCA_964601725.1. Taxonomy (GTDB): domain Bacteria; phylum Bacteroidota; class Rhodothermia; order Rhodothermales; family Salinibacteraceae; genus Salinibacter. The sequence continues at coordinate 2,453 of CAZRPQ010000426.1, forward strand.
CTACGTGAACCCAAATCCGCTCTTCGAGAACAACAGCGGACAAATTCCTGACTTTCCGAATCTGTTCGACGACTCCGCCCCCGCGTTCGG
>CAZRPQ010000427.1:0-2540 GCA_964601725.1 uncultured Salinivenus sp.
CTTTAGAACCTGTTTGGCGGACTGTCTATGGCCACCCCGGTGAGTACTCGGTCGCTGCGCTCCCAGCGCTGCGACTTCGCGGATCTCGTGCATCCGCGACAGCTGTCGGGATACTCGGTCACTGCGTTCCCAGCGCAGAACGGGTTCTGCACTCGTACTCGACAGCCGTCGGTACTCGTTTGGGCCCCGTTCGTGCACGTCGCCCGCTGTGTCTCGGCTTGATATCCATCCACCAAACAGGTTCTTAGAGCCAGGCGACGAATCGGCCTTCGACCCGTCGGGCGCGCACCCCGGTCGCCCGTGCGCGGAGGAAAATTCTGCCGCGGGTCCGGCCGGCGGGTCCGGTGGCGGTGCAGCCCGCAGCGTCCCCGGAGCGATTTCGGGGCTCAGGGCCCGTATCTGCCCGATTCCGCCGACCGTCCTCGATTTTGCGCCCGTGGCCCGGAGTTTGCAAAAGTCTCCCATGGAGTCTTCCCCCTACACGGTTGCCTTCACGGGGGAACTGCCTTCACGGGTGAACACAGTTCCGAGCGTTGGGACTGCCTGACTCCTCCTGCTTCTCCGAGCACGCACATCCGTTCTGGACCATCCCTTTCATTCTGCCCCATGAATTTCGTTGTCAGCTATCCGAAGAGTGGCAATACCTGGACCCGCATGATGGCCGCGGCCTACGCGTTCGACGACGTAGAGCCCGAAGACCTCATGCAGTTCGACGACGAGGACGGGAAGCTCTCCCGCTTCATCGGCTGGGGGGACCTCACCCTGTACCCGTATCAGTCGGTGTCCCCGTTCCCGCTCAGTGAAATCGGCGATCTCTCCACAGAGGCGCGCCTCCGACCGGCGGCGATGCTCGTGCTGAGCCGCGAGACCCACACCTCCCCGGAGGACGACATGGTTCTCGTGAAGAGCCACCATTCCCGCTGCGCGGTGAACGGAATTTCCCTCTGGAATTCCGAGTGGGTCGACCGCGTGGTCAATCCGGTCCGCGACCCCCGGGAGGTCTGCTGCTCGTTTTCGGACCACCTCGGCCTCAGCTACGAGGAGACCGCCGAGCTCATGAACGACCCGGAGGGCCAGATTGGGGGCGACGAGGACACCCTCCACCACGTTCTGACCACGTGGTCGGGCCACGCCCGCAGCTGGATTGAGTACGAGGAGGTGCCGGTGTACACGGTGCGGTACGAGTACATGAAGGCCGACCCGGTGGAGGCGTTCTACGGCGTCTTTGACTTTCTGGACGCCCCGAACCTCACGAAGGACCGGATCCGCCGGGCCGTAGAGACCACTCAGTTCGAGAAGCTGCGCGCGGCGGAAGAGGAGCGAGAGTTTACCGAGTCCACCGAGCACCAGGACAATTTCTTCCGCTCCGGCCAGGCCGACGGCTGGAAGGATGAGCTTCCCGTGGACGTGGCCCGCAAGATTGAAGAGGACCACGGGGAGGCCATGGAGGCGCTCGGCTACCTCTAACGGCGCCGCCGCGGCGTTCCTCTCTTCTTGCCGCACGCCTGCGGGCAACGGTGCCCCGGCGCATCCACTCCACCAACGCTCACATCCCCACACGCCAACACGCCCCTATGCAGTTTATCGCCAGCTACCCGAAAAGCGGAAACACGTGGGTCCGGCTCGTCGCCGCCGCCTACGCCTTCGACGACCTGGAGCCCGCCGACTTCGTGGCCTTCGACCGAGGAACCGGCCCGCTCGCGAAGCACCTGTGGGACGACCGCAACCTCCATCACTACCAGTCGACCACTCCGTTCGCCCTGAAGGACGTTGACTTTTCGGTGGAGGTGCGCCTGCGGCCGGCCGCGATGATGGTGCTGGCCCGCGACGTGTCGAAGGCCCCGGGGCGCGATTTTCTCCTGGTGGACAGCCACCATGCCAACTGCTCCGTGAATGGGATGAACCTGTGGAATCAGCAGTGGACCGATCGGGTCGTGAATCTGGTCCGCGATCCGCGCGAGATTTGCTGCTCCCTGTCGTCCCACCTCGGCCTCAGCTACGAGGAGACCGCCGCGTTCATGGCCGATTCTGAGGCGCGGTTCCCGCTGGAGCATGCTTCCGACGCCGACGAGGCGGACGACGATGAGGCGGAGGTGGATGATGTGGAGGCGGATGACGCGGAGGCGGATGATGCGGAGGAAGAGACGGGCGACGACGTGCCCCTGCACCACCTTCTTCTCTCATGGTCCGACCACACCCGAAGCTGGTTTGAGTCGGACGGCCTCTCGGTCCTCTCGGTGCGCTACGAGGACATGGTGGCCGATCCGGTGGCCGTGTTCCAGGGCATCTTCGAGTTTCTCGACGTGCCGGATCTTACAGACGAGAAGGTGGAAGCGGCCCTCGAGACGGTCGAGTTCGACCGGATGCGGGAGGCCGAAGAGGAGCACGGCTTTCCGAAGGCGAGCGCGGAGCAGGACCATTTCTTCCGCTCGGGGCAGGCCGACGGGTGGAAAGACGAGCTTCCCCCGGACGTGGCCCGCAGGATTGAAGAGGACCACGGCGAGATGATGACGGCGCTGGGGTATTTGTAGGTTGAAGGT
>CAZRPQ010000428.1:0-2529 GCA_964601725.1 uncultured Salinivenus sp.
CCTAAAACAGGTTGTTGTCCGCGGAGAAGGACTCCAGTTCCGCGACGACGCGCTGGAGGAAGCTCGCGCCCATGGCCCCGTCGATGATGCGGTGGTCGTAGCTGAGGGAGAGGTACATCATGTGGCGGATGGAGATGGCGTCGCCGAGGTCGTCGTCCTCGACAACGACGGGCCGCTTCTGAATGGCCCCGGTGGCGAGGATGCCCACCTGCGGCTGGTTGATGATGGGCGTGCCCATCAGCGAGCCGAGGGAGCCGATGTTGGTGACGGTGAAGGTGCCGCCCTGCAGCTCGTCGGGCTGGAGCTCCTTGCTGCGGGCGCGATCGGCCATGTTGGCGGCTTTGCGGGCGAGGCCCACCACGTTGTAGTCGCCGGCGTTGCGGATGACGGGGGCCAGCAGGCCCTTGTTGCCGATGGCGACGGCGATGCCGACGTGGTAGTCCTTCTTCAGGACGATCTTGTCGCCCTCGACGCTGGCGTTGAGGAGAGGGTGCTCCCGGAGGGCCTCGACGGCGGCTTTCGTGAAGAAGGGGGTGTAGGTGAGCTTGACGCCCTCGCGCTCCTTGAACGCCTCTTTTTGCGACTCCCGAAGGCGAACGAGGCCCGTCACGTCGGCCTCGGCGAAGGAGGTGACGTGGGCCGAGGTGGCCTTCGACCGCACCATGTGCTCGGCGGTCATCTTCCGCATGCGGTCCATGGGCTGAATCTCAATGCGGTCGCCGTATTGCTGTCGCAATTCCTCCTCGGTCGGGCCCTCGTCCACCGTGTAGTCCCCGGGCACCGGTTGCTCCTCGGCGGGCGGGCTGGGACGCGGCGGGCGTTCGGGGGCCGTGGTGGGGGCCGCCGGCTCGGCCGGTTCGGCCTCCCGTTCCTCAAGGTAGCCCATCACGTCTTCCTTCGTCACGCGGCCGCCCCGGCCCGAACCCTCCAGCGACTCCAACTCACTCATGCGGAGGCCCTCCTCCTTGGCAATCGAGCGGACGAGGGGGGAGTAGAAGCGGCCGTCGGAGCCGCGGCGTTTGATCGTTTCTTCGGGAGGACGATCGTGCTCTTCGGCGTCGCGCACCGCACCGTCGCCGGACGGGGGCGTGGAGGGAAGCTCCGTCTCTTCCGGTTCGGCCTCTTCCTCGGGGGCCTCGGGAACGGGCGCTTCTACCGTGCCGGCCTCCGCCTCGGAGGCCAGGATGGCAACGACAGTGCCGACCTCGACGGTTTCGCCCTCGTCCACCCGCTTCTCGGTGAGGACGCCCGCGGCGGGGGACGGGACTTCGGTGTCCACCTTGTCGGTGCCAATTTCCAGGAGCGTCTCGTCGATGGCGACCTCGTCGCCGAGGTCTTTGTACCAGGCAACGACCGTCCCCTCGGTGATGCTCTCGCCCATCTTGGGCATCACGACCTCGACCTCTTCGCCCGACGGTTCTTTCGGCTCCGGAGCAGACGGTTCCGGGTCGGGCTCCTCGTCCGCCTCGGCCGCAGTGGGGGACGGTTCGGGGGCTTCCGGCTCTGCTTCTGCCGTCTCCCCGGCGGGCGGTTCGGTGGAGGGCTCGACCTCCGCTTCTTCGGCCTCCGTCTCTACGCGGGCGATGATGGTGCCCACCTCCACCGTATCGCCTTCCTCCACGAGCACCTCCGTGAGCACGCCGGCCTGCGGGGAGGGCACCTCGGTGTCGACCTTGTCGGTGCCAATCTCGAGCAGGATCTCGTCCTGCTCCACCTCATCGCCGGGCTCTTTGTACCAGGCAACGACGGTGCCTTCGGTGATGCTCTCGCCCATCTTGGGCATTTCGACGTCAACCTCAGCCATAACTCAGTTCTTGCTCGTTCAGCGTCCGAAGAAAGTGCGCGTCCGGTTCAGGAACGGCGCAGCCCTCAAAGCGCTCCCAACCGGGGTATCCCCAATGTACGGAACGGCCTCCGATAAAAAAAGCGGGACAGCAGGACGGGGGCGCCCGTACCTCCTGTCCCGCAGGGGGAGCGTGCGCGGCGCGCGTCACTACGCAATCAGCGGCGCGATCACGAGGGAGACCACCGCGATAAGCTTGATCAGGATGTTCAGGCTCGGGCCGCTCGTGTCCTTCAGCGGGTCGCCCACCGTGTCGCCCACGACCGAGGCCGTGTGCGCTTCGCTGCCTTTGCCGTGGGTCTCCCCGCCCTCACCGGTATAGTTGGCCTCGATGCGCTTCTTGGCGTTGTCCCAGGCACCGCCCGCGTTACTCTGGAAGATCGCAAACAGCACGCCGGAAACGGTAACGCCGGCCAGCAGCCCCCCGAGCATGCCCTTGTCGATAAAGAAGCCGACGACGACGGGCACGAGGATGGCGAGCAGGCCGGGCGCGGCCATCTCGCGGAGCGCGGCCTTCGTGGAGATATCCACGCAGCGCACGTACTGGGGATCCCCTTCCCCCTCCATGATGCCCGGAATCTCATCGAGCTGGCGCCCCACCTCCTTGATCATGTCGCCGGCCGCCCGGCTTACGGCCTCAATGGAGAGGGAGCTGAAGACGTAGGGCAGAACCGCTCCGATGAGGA
>CAZRPQ010000429.1:0-2527 GCA_964601725.1 uncultured Salinivenus sp.
GCCGCCTCCCCGGCCACCGCCTCCACGCGGCGCACGCCCGAGGCGACCGATCCCTCCGACAGGAATCGGAACAGCCCAAGCTCGCCGGCGGCGTCGACGTGGGTTCCGCCGCACAGCTCCATGCTGAAATCCGGGTCGAAGGTGATGACGCGGACGCGGTCGCCGTACTGCTCGTCGAAGAGGGCGATGGCCCCGCGGTCGAGCGCCTCGTCGATGGGCACGTCTCGCTCCTCCTGCTTCGAGATGTTGCGCCGGATGGCGGCGTTAACCTGTCGCTCGATGCGGTGGAGCATCTCCTCGCCGACCGCCTCGAAGTGGCTGAAGTCGAACCGCAGGCGGTTGGGCGCCACGAGCGATCCCTTCTGCTGCACGTGGTCGCCCAGGGTCTCGCGGAGCACCGCGTGCATCAGGTGGGTGGCCGTGTGGTGGGCCCGGATGCGACGGCGGCGCTCGGCGTCGACCTCGGCCTCGACCGGCCCGTCCAGACGCTCGGGCAACTCGTCCACCGTGTGGGCAATCCGTTCGCCCTCGTACTGCGTGTCGAGCACCCGGATCTCCTCCCCGCCGATCCGGAGCGTGCCCGTATCGCCGACCTGTCCGCCCGCCTCGGCGTAGAAGGGCGTGTGGCTCAGCTCCACCTCGTACTGCGTGCCCTCTTCGGTCTCCACCGCGCGCACCGCCCGAATCTCGGCATCGCCAATCGCCTCCTGGTCGTAGCCGACGAACGCAGAGGCCGATTCGCCCTCAGTAACGGACTGCCAGGCGTGCACGTCGCTCTGGTCGATCGCAAAGTCGGTGGCCGCCCGGGCCCGGCGCTGCTGCCGCTCCATGAGCGTCTCGTAGCCCTCCATGTCGACCTCCAGGTCGCGCTCGCGGGCCATGAGCCGCGTGAGGTCGATGGGGAAGCCGTAGGTGTCGTGCAGCAGGAAGGCGACCTGGCCGGGGAGCGTCCCCTCGCGGGCGGTGCGGGCGAAGTCGCGGAGAATCTTGCTCCGGTCGTCGGTGTCGACGTAGGCCTTTTCCAGCAGATCCAGGGCCCGCCGGTCCTGCTGCAGTTCGCCGAGGAGCCGATCCGTCACCTCGCCGTCCTTCTCCCGAAAGCTCGTGACGTACGGCGCCACGCGCTCGAAGAATTCGATGCCGGTGCCCAGCGTCTCCAGGAAGCTCTCCTCCTCCGACTGAATTGCCTGCTCGATGTAGTCCTGCTGCTGGGTCAGGCCATCGAACTGTCCCCCCATCTTCTGGGCGAGCGGCTCCACGAGACGATGCAGGAACGGCTCTTTGAGGTCCAGGGTCTGGTAGCCGTAGCGGACGGCCCGGCGCAGGATGCGACGGATGACGTAGCCGCGGCCCTCATTGCCCGGCATTACGCCGTCGGAGATGGCGAAGGCAATGGCCCGGATGTGATCGGCGACCACGCGGAGGGCAATGCGCGCCTGCTCGTGTTCGTCGTCGTCTTCAATCCGAAGCTCGTCGTAGCCGCGCACCTCGTCGCGGGGCGACAGGTCGGCGACGGCCTGCAGGAGCGGCGCGAAGAGGTCGGTGTCGTAGGTCGACGCCTTGCCCTGCAGCACCGCCACCATGCGCTCGAAGCCCATGCCGGTGTCCACGTGCTGGTCCTCCAGCGTCTCCAGGCTCCCGTCCGACTGGGCGTTGTACTGGATGAAGACCAGGTTCCACAGCTCCATGACCTGCGGATGGTCCGCGTTCACGAGGACCCGCCCCGGCGTCTCCTGACGCGCGTCTTCGGGGCGGAGGTCGACGTGCACTTCGGAGCACGGCCCGCACGGCCCCGTCTCCCCCATCATCCAGAAGTTTTCCTTCGAGGGCTCGTACAGGACCCGTTCCTCGGGCAGGGGGGTCTGCTGGAGCCACAGATCGTACGCCTCCCCGTCGGCCTCCAGCCCCAGGTCCGCGTCTCCCTCGTGGACCGTGGCGTAAAGGCGATCCGGAGCAAGACCCCACCGCTCCACGAGCAGTTCCCAGGCCCACTGGATGGCCTCGGCCTTGAAGTAGTCGCCGAAGCTCCAGTTGCCCAGCATCTCGAAGAAGGTGTGGTGGTAGGTGTCGTGCCCCACCTCCTCCAGGTCATTATGCTTGCCGGAGACCCGCAGGCACTTCTGCGTGTCCACCGCCCGGGAGTAGGGGCGCTGGCCCGTGCCCAAGAACACGTCTTTGAACTGGTTCATGCCGGCGTTCGTGAAGAGCAGGGTGCTGTCCCCCTCCGGCACGAGCGAGGCACTCGGGACAATCTCGTGCCCCTTCTCCTCGAAAAACTGCAAGAAGTCTCGCCGGATCTCTTCGGAGGTGCGGCTCGTGTCGGCGTCGGGTTGGAGATGGGGATTCATCGAGGCGTCGGACATTCAGTTTTCGGTCAGCGTGATGAGGATAAGCAACTGGGAGGTATAGACTTCTGGTGGAGGAGTTCACGCACAGAATAAGACTACTCCTCCTCGAAAATATCGTCGAGATCGATTTCGATGTCCGTAACCGGATCGTGGAGCGTGCCGGTGGAGACGGTGGTCGG
>CAZRPQ010000430.1:0-2525 GCA_964601725.1 uncultured Salinivenus sp.
AGCGTCTTTAGCACCGCCGTGCTGACGCTCTCGCCGCGCTCAGCCTGCGCTACGTCGGGGATCAAGAACGCGAGGCCGACCAGACGCGTCCCGTCGTCCTGCTCCTGTTCGAGCAGGCGAACGAGCGTGGGATCGATGCGGGAGCGATGCGGGCGGTAGAGCGCGACGAAGTCGTCTTCCGGCAGCGGCGTGTACAGAAAATTGTCGGCGAAGCTGGTCGTCACCAGCGGGTGGAGGCGGCGGAGCTCGTCCTCGAAGCGGTTGAGGTCGAGCGATCGGACCCGCACGTCGTCGCGGGGCGGATCGGACGGTGACGGCTCGTGGCCTTTGTCGAAGTCCGCCCCAATCGCCGAGACGTAGCAGGCGAGCGGTTCGAACCCGGCGTCCCAAAAGTGCTCGGGGTAGCTGGGGGGGTGCCAGGGCTCCAGCACGAACGGCGGCCGGTCGCCCCGCTCCGTCACGAAGCGGTACGGATGCCAGGTGGCCCCGTCCATCGGCCCGATTGCGCACGTACAGCCCTCGTCCGCCAGCCGCCGGCAGGCCCGGTCGAGCACCGCCCGGCCCGCGTCCGCGGTGGCCGCCGCGTAGTGCCCCACGAGCCCCACGGCGTGCTCCTCGTACTCCGGCGTGTCGGTCCACCACAGACTGCACCGGGCCGCGCACGCCTCTCCGTTTCCCTCCACCGCGAGGTGCAGGTCGGGCGCCTGGAGGGACACGGAGGCGGCCTCCAACGACGAGGCACTCGGCGGGCCGTCGAGTCGGGCAATTGTGGTCGGGTTGGCGAATGCGGAGAGGTCTGACATAGGAGAAAGAGTTCAATTCGGTAAACCAGCGCTTGTATTTCGTATTGCGTATTTCGTATTGCGTACTTCGTATCGCTGGCCCGCTCGCCATCGAAAAATACGCAATACGTACCACGCAATACGCACTACGCAATACTCAAGAGGCCTCCATAATCAGCAGCACGATCAGTCCGAGCGACGAGGTCCCCGCCACGAGCAGCGCCCGCGTGAGGTGCAACAGAAAGGGGTTCGCCTGATCGCGGAAGACCGGAGCGTAGGCGTACATGATTGTGACCGCGATGCCTACCGCCGCCACCAGCCCGATCCCGAGCGGGGCCAGAAACGGGAGATCAAACCCGTCGAGGAGCAGGAGAAGCGGCAGAAAAGGAAGCGCGCTCCGGGCGGTGCTTCCCACGAGAAGCCCGGCGTCCGAGCCCGACAAACCGCGGTCGGCATCGTGGAATCGCTCCGTGTGCTCGATGCCAATGACGGCGACGAAGGCCGCGTAGGCGATCGTGTACGGGTACAGGAGCACAGGCATGTCACTGGCCACCGCGAGGAAGAGCCACCCCAGTCCCACGGAGGCCACGCCGAGCACGTTGTGCACGCGGTGTCCGTGTGGTTTTTTGCGTTGGGCCGCGGGCCAGAGCGTCGTGTAGCCGAAGTAGAGCAGGGCCGGCGCCGCGAGCCATACGAGCCCCCCGACGGACCACGTCACATACCCCACCAGGGCCGCCATGAAGGAGGCACTGCCGTTGAGGGTCGACCGTCGATACCACAGGAATGGGATGCTCACCAGAACCGCGATGACAACGAGCCGGAGGAGCAGGGCCTCGGCCTCCATTTCCATGTGCGAGATGAGCAGCACGTACCCGCCGATGGGCACGAACAGATTATCGAGTCCCCGCCACGAGATCGCTTCGAGCGAGGTCACCAGCAGCCCCACGATCGTCGCGATGAGCAGCGTCTCCAGCCGGCCCGTGTCGGTGCCCAGGAGGAGCGGGACGTGCACGCAGAAGAAGGCCACGAGGAAAAACCCGGCCGACCCCTCTCCGCTCTTGATGCCGTCGTCCGTCGTGTAGAGGATCCGGCCGTGCCGGACCCCGATGGCGGCGGCCGCCGGATCGGCCAGTCCCAGCAGCAGGATGGGTACGCAGAACAGAATGGGGTCGCCCCCGGAGAGGAAAAACAGGCCTCCGATGGCAATGGGGAAGCAGAGTTCGCCGTACGACGCCCGATCCACGCCGTAGAGCGCCCGGCCCATCGCCTCGTGGAGCGGCTCGTATAGGCGCAGGCCGATCATCAGGGCGAGCGCGAGCGTGGAGAGGACGACCACCGGCCACACCGCGTCGAAGACCCACGGAAAGGCAAGTGCAACCCCCCCCATGACGACGTGCGCGATTTTCCGGGTCCACTCCGGGTCCACCTCCGCCCACGTCCGGTAGCGCCGCAGGCCCACCAGCAGCGCGGCCAGCGCAGCGAGAATGGTCGGAATGCCGATCCAGGGGGTGAGCATCTGAGCGTAGTTGCTTCGTTCCGAATGTCCGAGCCTACCGATTGAGACTGCTTCTCCTTGAACACATCGCGTGTGGGCGTTTGGGCGTGTGGGCGTCGGAAGTGCACGTCCTGATGAACACCGTCGAGGCCGCGCCCCCTCTCGCCTACTCCCCCATTCGCCCACACGCAATCACGCAATCACGCAGCCACGTCTTCGAGCACGAAGTTGCCGTAGAAGAAGGCCCG
>CAZRPQ010000431.1:0-2520 GCA_964601725.1 uncultured Salinivenus sp.
ATCGCCGGTTGGCCTCTCCGGCGGCCGGCCGTTGGCCGTCGGCAAGAATTTTTGCTGTTGGCAAGAATTTTTCTTGGGTTACGTGCCCAAGTGACGCAGGCGCGCAGGTGACACCGGCGCGCTTCCCACTGCAACCTGCCAAACCCAAGCCGCTCAGGCACTGCGCAATGTCTTCTCTAGGCGCTTTTTCTTCAGGTGGTTCTTCAGGCGGTCCCTCAGGAGGCGGTCCCTCGGAGGATCACGAGCAGCCACGCTCCAGCCGGCCGGAGGCAGAGGAGACCCGGTCGGAGCAGGCCCAATCGGAGCAGGCCCAATCGGAACAGGCCCGCCTCCGTGCCCTCCGCCGCTACGAGGTGGTCGGCACCGAGCCGGAACCGAATTTTGACCGCATCACCCGGGTGGCCGCGTCTCTCTTCGACGCGTCGATCGCCCTGATCAACTTCATAGCCGAAGACCGGCAGTGGTACAAGTCCACCGTCGGGGTTGAAAGTGGCGGGCGGAGCCTCGGGCCAACAACCTTCTGCCTGGAGGCGATTCGGTCGGAGGAAACGACTGTAATCGAGGATGCGGCCGAGACGGAGCGGTTTGCGGGTCACCCGCTGGTAGAGGGCGAGCCGGGCGTCCGGTGCTACGCCGGCGCCCCGCTGGAGACCCCGGATGGCTACCGGATCGGGACGCTGTGCGTGCTGGATGAGGCCCCGAGGTCGTTTTCGGAGGAGGAGGCCCGTCGGCTGGAGGACCTGGCCGAGATGGTGATGAGCGAATTGGAGCGGCGGCGACAGGCCCAGGAGCAGCTTCAGGAGAAAGACGAGCGGCTCCAGTCGATCGCCGAGAACGTCTCGGAGGGGATCTACTGGTCTACGCCGGAAGGGAAACTGACCTACGCCAATCAGGCCTTCGCCGAGATGTTCGGATGCGACTCGGCGGAGGAGGTCCTGGAGGTCGATCCCGAGGAGCTCTACGCCGACCCGGCCGAGCGAGAGGACGTGCTGGAGAGGACCGACGAGCAGGGCGGGCTCGAGGGGGAGGACATCGAGTTCCGCCGAGCCGACGGCTCGTCATTTACGGGCCGGGTCACCGACACGGTCGTTCGGGGAGAGGACGGAGAGGTGGCCTACTACGGCGGGGTCGTCGCCGATGTCACCGAACGCAAAAGGCGGGAGGAGACGTTGCGCCAGCAGAAGGAGGAACTTCGCCACCGGAAGGAGGAGCTGCGCCGGCAGAAGGCGCTCCTGGAGCAGACCCAGCGGCTGACCGGGGCGTGGGAGGCCGATCTCCGCACCGGCGAGGTGTCCTGGTCGGAAGAAGGATATCGCATCCACGAGCTCGATCCGAGCGTGGAGATGAGCCTGGAAAAGGGATTTGGGTTCCCTCATCCGGAGTTCCTTCCGGAGGTTCGGGAGGCGTTTGATCGCTGCGTGGAGACGGGCGAGCCGTACGACTTGGAGCACGCGATCGTCACTGCGGAGGGCAACCGGCGGTGGGTACGGACGGTGGGGGCTCCCGTTGAGGTAGAAGGCGGAGAGGTCGTGAAAGTAGCCGGCGCTTTTCAAGACATCACCGATCGGAAGCGCAGGGAGCAGGAGCTGAAAGAGAGCCGCCGGGAGCTCCGCAAAGAGAAGAAGCGGATTCAGGCAATCACCGAAAACGTCTCGGATGGGATTTACCGCTCGACGGAGGAGGACGGAATCGTCTACGCCAACTCCGCCTTCGTCGAGATGTTTGGGTATCGGAGCCTCCAGGAGCTCAGGGAAGCAGGGACGGGAGCCCTCTACGCCGACCCGTCCCGGCGGGAGGAGCTTTTCGAAGAGGAGGCGAGAGAAGGAGAGCTCGGGCGCGAGGAGGTCTGCTTCCGCCGGAAGGACGGGACGACGTTCACCGGCCTGCTCAGCACCCAACGGGTTGAGGGAGAGGAGGAGGGGAAAACCTACTTCGACGGAGCGATCACCGACATCACCGAGCGGAAGCGCCACGAGCAGAAGCTCAAGCGACGTCGGAAAGACATCGAGGTCCTCTACGAGTCGACCCGCGGGGTGCTTGGGGCCGAGAGCCAGGAGGCCATCTACGACCGGATCCACGCCGTTTTGCGGAGGGTCTTCGACTACGACCTGGTCAACACCGAGCATCTGGACGGAGAGACCATCCGCCCGGTCCGGACAGGCCGCAGTGGTGGCGTGGACGTGCCATCGCCCAGTCCGCGTCCAATCGGGGGAAACAGCATTGCCGCCCGGGTCCTGCGGGAGGGAGAGACGGTTGTAGTGAAAGACCTCGGCAGCCTCGAAAATGATGTCAGCTACGGAGCTTTGCGGATGGCGGCGGGCGTGCCGATTGGAGAGCGGGGTGTGATTGTCGTAGGCCGAGCCGGAAAGAAAACGTTCGACCGCTTTAACCTGCGGCTGATCGAGGTGCTCGCTGGCTACGCGGCCCTTGTCCTCGATCGCCTCAGGCGGGAAGAGAAGCTCCGGGAGGCGAAGGTGGAGTCCGAAGAGGCCCGAAGAGAGGCGGAGAAGGCCCAGCGGA
>CAZRPQ010000432.1:0-2519 GCA_964601725.1 uncultured Salinivenus sp.
CGTCCTCGATCGACTGCTCGTCGCCGATGTCGGCCACGATCTGGTCGAACAGCGGGAACGAGGAGTGGGGCGCGACCGGGATGGGAAGGCCGTAGGCGAGCATGAGTGAGAAGAGCCCTACGGTCTTCATCGCCACCGTCTTGCCCCCCGCGTTCGGCCCCGTGATCACGAGCGTGCGGAAGTCGTCGCCAAGCTCAAGGTCGAGCGGCACGACGTCTCGCGGTGGAATGGCCGCCTCTTCGTCGGGCACGCGCCCCTTGGTCTCGTCGCTCTCGTCGAGCGATTCGAAGTGCAGTTCCAGAACCGGGTTCCGCCCCTCGTACAGTTCGATGCGGCCCTCCTCGTTGAGCTTCGGCACCACCGCCTCCAGGCGGTTGGCAAACCGGGCCTTCGCCCGCAGCAGGTCGAACTGCGCCAGCACCTTCAGGTTGACCTCAATCGCGTCGCCCTCGGCCCGGACGTGGTCGGTGACCTCCCGCAGGATGCGCTCAATCTCGGCCTGCTCCGCGCTCTTGAGCTCCCGCACCTCGTTGTTGAGCTCCAGACAGGCGGCGGGCTCGATATACACGGTCTGCCCGCTGGCGGATCGGTCGTGCACGAATCCTTCCACCTTCCCCTTCGCGCTGGCCCGCACCGGAATGACCATGCGCCCCCCGCGGATGGTGGCCTGCTCACCGGTGGCGTGGCCCTCCCGCACGGCGCGGCGGAGGGCCTTGTCGAGCGTGGTACGGAGCTCCTCTTCGCGCTTCCGAATCTGACGACGGAGCCGCCGCAGCTCCGGCGACGCGTCGTCTCGAATGGAGGCATCCTCGTCGAGAATCGACGCGACGTGCTCTTCGAGGTCCGGGAGGGGCGTGACCCGTCCCACGGCGTTGGCCAGCCGCGGATAGTCCTCGCCTCGCGTCCGAAAATGCTTCTTCAGGCGTCGGAGCGTGATGAGGGTTCGCCGGATCGCCATCAGGTCTTCCGGGTCCACGTACGCCTCCTCGGGGGCGGCGCGCCGGAGCGCGTCCCGCACGTCGTACATCGGGCTCAGGGGCACGGAGTCTCCATACTGGAACGCCGCCTGCAGTTCCTCGACCCGGTCCAGTTCTTCTCGCAGCCAGCCCATCGTGCGGGCCGGCGTCATGCCGTCGAGCCGCTCTTTGCCCAGCGGACTCCGCACGTTCGCGGCCAGGCGGTCGCGCACGACATCGAAGCCGAGTTTCTCTTCCAGCGAGTCAGGATACGTCTCCATGGAGGCAGTCGGAGTGGGGAAGTTGGAGTGGAGATTCGGAGGAAAGCGGGGTTCGTGATGCTGGGAATTGTGGAAGCGGGGAGCCAACCTCCGCCCCGTCCCACTTCGCACACCTCCCGAACTGGGGCAGCAACTGCTCATTCCGGCAATGAGATGGACCACGCCGCAAAGCGACAACGCTTGATTTCAACAAGCGCACAGGCCGGCTGCTCCAACGCTGAGCGCAAAACACGCCGTCCGTGTTACAATCCACGATGTCCACCAAAAATCCACACACAGAGCCGCCTGCGCGGCCGATCTGCTCCCTGCTGATCGTCAACTGTACATCAATCTCCAGACGCCCGTACGCAGGGCCGCTAACTGCGCAGCTCCACATTGATCTGCGAGTGATCGCCCACGTTGAGGCTTTGGACCTGCTGATCGACCGCGGCGTGCCGCCCCACCACCGAGTCGGCGAGCACCGCGTTCTCGACGCGTCCCTCGGCGAAGATGATGCTGTCCCGCACCACCGAGTCGGACACCGTCGCTCCTTCCTCGATCGAGACGTGGGGGCCCACCACCGCGTTCTTGACCGTGGCGTCGGGCCCGATATACACCGGCTCGTGGATCACGCTGTCCTCCACAGTCCCCGGATGGTCGCCGTCCGACTCGCGCTCCAGGACGCGCCCCGTCGTCTCGAGCAGGGCCGGAATCGTGCCACAGTCCATCCACGCGTCCACGCTGGCTGTCGTGAACACATCGCCCTCCTGAAGGCGGTGGTCCAGCACGTCCGTGAGCTGGTACTCGCCGTCGGCCCCCTTCAGGTCGTTCTCGATGACGTAGTCGATGCCGGATTTTACGTCGGCAAGCTCCCGGATGTAATAGATCCCGATGAGCGCCTCGTTGGAGATCGGCTCGTCGGGCTTTTCGACGAGCTCCGTGACCTGCTCGCCGTCGCGGACGGCCACGCCGAACCGGCGCGGGTCCTCGACCTCCCGGACGAACGCGACCACGTCGGCGTCGCCGAGGCTCACCTCGCGCGTCAACTCAAAGAGCGTGTCGGCAAAGACGACGACGCCCTCCCCCTGAAGGTGCCCTTTCGCACAGCCGACGGCGTGGGCCGTGCCGAGGGACTCCTCCTGTACCGGAAAGTGCGGCGTAATGCCCCGCTCCTCGCAGAGCGCCGTGAGCTGGTCCCGGATCTCGCTTCCAAAATCCGGCCCCAGGACGAACACGCCGTCGTCGGGCGGCTCGGGAAGCACACGCGAAAAGGTGTCCACAATGCGCTCGACGATGCTCCGGC
>CAZRPQ010000433.1:0-2514 GCA_964601725.1 uncultured Salinivenus sp.
TGGCCCTCGCGCGCACCCTCGCCCCGGAGCCGGACCTCATCCTGCTCGACGAGCCCTTCTCGAACCTCGACGCCCTGCTCCGGCAGGAGACGCGCCAGGAGGTCCGCGAGTTGCTGAAGAACAAGGGCATGAGCGCCGTCCTCGTCACGCACAATCAGGAGGAGGCACTCTCGTTCACCGACCGGCTGGCCGTGATGCGCGGGGGGCAGATCGATCAGATCGGCCCGCCGGAGGACGTGTACTACTGCCCCCGCACCCTCTTCGTCGCGCAGTTCCTGGGCCGCACCAACCTGCTCCTCTCGCAGGCCGCGGGCACCGAGGCCGAGACGCCGCTGGGCCGCGTGGGCCTCAACCGCGAGGCGGAGGGCACCGTGCTCGTGTCGATGCGGCCGGAGCACCTCGCGCTGGAGGCGCCGGAGACGTCGGACGGCGCGATGGCCACCGTCGTAGGCCGGGCGTTCAAGGGACACGACATCACCTACCGGGTGTGCTGTCAGGGGAACGAGTACCTCGTCCACACCGACAACCGGCGACTCTACGAGCCCGGCGACATGGTTGCGGTCCGTCCCCTCGAACCGGCCGTCGTCCTAGAGAGCCGGTCGACCCCCGCGGAGGTGCCGAGTGGCGCCACGCCGATGCCGGAGGAATAACGGGGCTTCCCCTCGTACTGGCCGGCATGAATCCGCACAAGGATCTCGATTGCGATGCCGCTACTGCTCCTCGGCCCCGGTCTCGGGCTCGCCTACGGATTCCGCGACGAGTGCGACGGCGTTCCGACGACGCGTCCCACCATTTCGAAGGTTGATTCCCCGCCTTCTCAACCGTCCAGTCCTGCCGAGAACTATGATCCGCCGTGTTTGCCTTGCCGCCACGTGTGCCCTGATGATCGTGCTTGGAGGATGTGACCTCTTTGGGGACTCGGAGTCCCCGAAGACCCTGGCGGGGTCGTGGCGGGGAATGGTCACGACGCAAGACTCAAGTTATACGCTCACGCTTAACTTGAGGCAGGCCCCGGAAGCAGGAGAGCAAGGCCCGGTAGCCGGCACCGGACGTCTTGCGACGGAAGGGACGACGCGGGAGTTTTCCGTCAGCGGGACGTTCACGAATCCGCCCCTTTCGCTGTCCCTCCGCTTTCAGCAGGCACGCCCAGCACAGCTTCAGGGAAGAATCGATGAGGCCCTGGAGACGATTGAGGCAGATCTGTTTGGAGGCCCGGCGAGCTTCAACGGCGCGTCCGTGACGCTCGAACGGAATTGAGTCGGGACGTCGTGCCCGGCGTGGGGCACACCGAGAGAACTCAGCCCCACTGGGTGGTTGCATCGCATTGAATGAGCAACTGAGGCGCTGCCGCCCAGACGCGGCCCCTCCCCAGCGTCGGCTACAATGAAGAGGCACATCCGGCCATGTCGCACCGCCCGCTAACTCGTACTGTTACACGGCGTGAGCAGAGCAGTCAACGCGCTGTCCACGGCCTGGTCCGCCTCTCGGCCCCCGGCATTCGTCAGTACGGTCCCTGCGAGATTGCGGGTCGGTTGAATCGCCGCCGTAACTTTGAATCTGCCCCCGCTTCCCGGGTGGCGGCTCGTCGACTGCAATGATAGGCTATAGCGCTTCTTCCATCGGAGGAAGCTCCTCGACGAACGTTCTTGGCCTCACCATCCGCGCGCCGTGAAATGGATCCAGTACCAGCAGATCCTGATCTCCACTGACAATGACCTCTGCCTCCCCAGCAACCGCCAACCCCAAGAACTTGTCGTCGTCGGGATCACGGCTCGCCTCCACCGTTTGGGTCCCCTCCACAAACTGCGCTTCGCGGTGGGGCAATTCCTCAAATGCCTCTCGCTCCCCTTCCTCTAGATATTCGTGTCGAATACGCAGGACGGCAGGACTGGGAGGCCGGCTACGGCGCGGCCTCGATGCCGAAAGCCCTTGAGCGGAAGGATCCACACGTGGGGACGGAGTGAGGGGGGCAGTGCGTATTTCCGTCGCAACGGCGGAATACGGAACCAACTCGTGACGTGGGGATCTGCGGCAATCGCATCTTGGCCTGGGGGCTGACGTGGCCTCCAATCCAGGGCGGTGTGTTCGTGCTCCCTATGCAGCCCACGTGCCCTCCCCCCCATGCATCCTGGGGCAGCCGTGCGTCGCCCCTCGTAACGAATCGGGCGCCCGGCGGACGTACGGATCGTTCTTCGTTTCCAGGCGTGCCTGTTCACGCCTCCGGTCGGCCGAAGCCCGCAAGGGCCTCCACGCGTCCAGACCCCGGACAGAGAGCGAGTCCCGAAAAAAGGAGTTGCAGGCGGCTGTTCGTTCTCCTCCCTCAATTTTCCCTCTCACACCTCATGACGACCGACTACGACGTGATTGTCATCGGCGGCGGCGCGGGCGGCCTCTCCGCGGCCGGCATCGCCACCAACCTCGGCGCCAAGACCACCATGATCGAGCGCGACGCCCTCGGTGGCGACTGCACCTGGACCGGGTGTGTGCCGAGCAAGACGCTCCTGAAAGCCGCCA
>CAZRPQ010000434.1:0-2509 GCA_964601725.1 uncultured Salinivenus sp.
GTGTACCTGCCGATGCAGGACGAGATCTTTCCCGACGAGGACGACTTCGGGCGCATTTTCCGCAACAACGCAAAGCTGTCGAGCAAGGGCGTCCCGCAGATCGCGGCCATCATGGGCAGTTGTGTGGCCGGCGGTGCCTACCTGCCCATCATGAGCGACGAGGCCATCATCGTGGAAGGGACCGGCTCGGTCTTCCTCGCGGGCCCCTACCTCGTGAAGGCGGCCATTGGGGAGGACGTGGAGACGGAGGAGCTGGGCGGGGCCACCACGCACTCCGAAATCTCGGGCGTCACCGACTACAAGGTCGAGGACGACGAGGCGGCCCTCGACAAAATCCGCTCCCTCGTGGACCACTCCGGGCCGGTGGAGCGATTCGGCTATGTGCGCAAGGAATCCACCGAGCCCGCCTATCCGGCGGACGATCTCTACGGCCTCTACCCGGCGGAGGAAAACGAACAGTACGACATGCGGGAGATTCTGGCGCGCATCATCGACGCGGAATCGTGGACCGAGTACAAGGAGGGATACGGCCGCACACTGCTCACCGGATACGCCCGCCTCGACGGGTGGAACGTGGGCATCGTGGCGAACCAGCGGGCGGTCGTCCGCAACCGAACCGAACTCGACTCGAAGGGGGAGATCCAGGTGGGCGGCGTCATCTACGCCGACGCCGCCGACAAGGCCGCGCGCTTCATCATGAACTGCAATCAGAAAGAGATTCCCATTCTCTTCTTTCAGGACGTCACCGGCTTCATGGTGGGCAAGCGGGCCGAACAGGGCGGCATCATCAAAGACGGCGCGAAGATGGTGAACGCGGTCTCCAACTCCACGGTGCCCAAGCTCACCGTTGTGGTGGGCAACTCCTACGGGGCCGGCAACTACGCGATGTGCGGACGCGCCTACGACCCCCGCCTCGTGCTGGCCTGGCCGACGGCCAAGATCGCGGTGATGGGCGGCACGCAGGCCTCCAAGGTGCTCAAGCAGATCAAGGTGCGCCAGCTCGAGAAGCAGGGCGAGGAGCTGTCCGACGAAGACGAGGAGGCGCTGCTCTCCGAGATCCAGGACCGGTACGAAGAGCAAACGACCCCCTACTACGCCGCGGCGCGGCTCTGGGTGGATGCCCTCATCGATCCCGCCGACACCCGCGACTGGCTCGCCCGCGGACTGAACATGGTGGATCACAATCCGGAGCTTGAGCAGTTCAATCCGGGTGTGATCCAGACGTAGCGCTGACGATTGGGGCGTTGGGCGTTTTGCGTTGGGCGTTACGCGTTTTGCGTTGGGCGTTGAGCGTTGGGGACATCGAAGGGATAGGGGTCGGGGAGCGATTGTGCAGCCGAGCCGTCCCGTCGGAAAATCGTTACGCGACCCGCATGAATGAGGCGGGAGCTTCTGTAGCGTCCGGGCGTTGACAAAATCGAACCTTTCACGTAGTCCAAACCGCAATGGATGCCGATTCAGCCAGCCTTCGGGCGCGGATGAAGCGCCGGCTTCCGGACTTCGAGCAACTGTCCGACCGAATTCGGACGCGGGCCCGTGCGCTGCGTCGGCAGCTTGGAGGCACGGAGGATGCGTCGGTCACGGAGCGCCTGGCGGGGATTGACGAGGAGTACGTGGAGCGCGGCGCGAAGGACATCACGGAGGTCGATCTTGATACCGTGATCGAGCGGGCGGAGGCCATCGAGGAGCGGTTCCAACAGAGCGGGCCGCTGCAGCGCCTTCTCGAGGACGGGCGTCTTCTTCTGAGCCTTGTCCGCGACGCCCGGCGCGGGAGCTACCGGGAGATCCCGGTCTGGACGCTCAGCGCCGCGGGGTTTACGCTGCTCTACGTCCTCAATCCGTTCGACCTCATCCCCGACACGCTCCCGCTCCTGGGGGTGCTCGACGACGCGGCGGTCGTGTCGGCCTGTCTCTCCCTCCTGGAACAGGATTTGCGCGACTACCAGGCGTGGAAGCGCGCGCAGTCTGCAGAGCCGGACGACGAGGCTGCGGAGGAAGCCGACCAAGACCTAATCTCGTCGTAACAGTCCGGTCCCTGCTGTTTCCTACCGTGTAGATGGAGTGGAGCCCTTTTCCCTTGATCCCTCGCCGAGAGGCGGTATTCCCATGCTCACGTGGAATTTTGAGGGCGACCAGTGCGAACCGGTCCACGATCCGACGATGGCGCCGCACAAGCGGCAGTCTTATGAGGAAGAGCTGGCGAACGCTATCACGCACGGAATCGGTCTCGTGCTGAGCGTGATTGGCTGGATCGGGCTGCTTTTCCTGTCGGGCGTGGCGGGGACGGGCTGGGACTTGGCCGCCTCTGCGGTCTTCGGCGGCACGCTCGTTTTTCTCTACGCCACCTCCACGCTGTACCACAGCGCGGGCACCCCGCGCCTGAAGCGGACACTGCGCATTCTCGATCACGTCGCCATCTTCCTGCTCATTGCGGGGACGTACACGCCGTTCGCCGGGGTCCTCATGCGGGAGGGATGGGGCTGGACCGTCCTGGCGCTGGCGTGGGGCT
>CAZRPQ010000435.1:0-2491 GCA_964601725.1 uncultured Salinivenus sp.
AGGCAGGTGCGCCCCGTCTGCATGAGGTACTGCTGGGCGGGGGAGCCCACCCGGTAGATCTCCTCGGGCTGTTGCTGGTCGCTGTCGGTGCGGCGCTCGACCTGCCGGACGGCGTCCCAGTAATCGTTCCAGGTGCGAAAGGCCACGAGGTGCTCGTAGAAGTTGTCGCCCTCCAGCCGGGTAAACTGGAAGGTGTCGCGAAGCCCCCCCAGAAGGGTGATGTCCGAGAGGAAGAAGAAGGGATAGAAGGTCTCCTCGTGCTCGACGATGGCGGAGAAGTCCTCCGACCGCTGGTAGAGGCGCACCCGGGCGGGCTCTCCCGACGGCCCGTCCATGATGGGCTCTACGTCCACGAGGCGCGGCATCGGGTCCTTGCCGAAGAGAGCCACGTCAGCTGCCGGTCGCTCGTCGGGCGTCGGCGAGGTGGGGGCTGTGGCCGTTTTGGGGGAGGAGGCCATCGGAGGATCGGTGAATCCATTTAAATAACCAGGGGAGGCCAACGAATCCCCGGGTGGGTTGTGCCGCTTCGGCAGCAATTCCTTTGGCTTTTGGGGCGGATTCCTGTACGTTCTGCATGGCGGGAGGGCCGCACTCCGGAACGATTGCTCCGCTCTAGCGGCATGCCCACCCTCACGGTCGACCAGGTCGAACACTACTTTGGGCGCCTGCTGCTCTTTCGGGAGCTGTCGGTCTCCCTGAGCGGCGGCGAGACGCTGGCGGTGACGGGGGCGAATGGGGCAGGCAAGTCGACCCTGCTCCGCATTTTAGCGGGCACCCTGAGGCCGCGACGGGGGACGGTGACGCTCACGGTGAATGGAACGGCCGTGCCGGACGAGGAGCACTCGCTGCACGCGGGCCTCGTGGCCCCTGCGGTCGGCACCTACGAGGAACTGACGGCCCGAGAGACCCTTCGCTTTCTGGCCCGGGCCCGCCGCCTCCCCGACGCGGAGGCGCGGATCGACGCGGTGCTCGATCGGGTGGGCCTTGCCGCCCGGGCCGACGACCGGGTGGCCACGTACTCGTCCGGCATGCAGCAGCGCGTGAAGTACGCCGCGGCCCTGCTCGCCGATCCGCCGCTTCTCCTTCTCGACGAGCCCGCTGCGAATCTCGACGCGGCGGGACGAGAGATGGTAAACGCCCTCGTGGCGCGGCAGAAGCAGCAGGGAACGGTCCTCGTCGTGGCCACCAATCGAGCCGACGAGGCCAACCGACACGATCGACAACTTCGCATCGAAGACCATCGGTAGGGACGGAGCCACCGACAGAGCGGTTTCGTGGAGACCAGTTCTTCCCTGCGCCGCGCCCAGCATACCTCGAATGTGAGCGGAGACGGGCGAGGGGGCGCGACGCAATGGGGATTTTCGGGACGCTCGCGCCCCGACAACCCAGCGCACTCTCCACCCTCCCTTTCTCCCGTTCCCCCTCTCTCACCTGTGAGGCTGGGCAGGTGAGAGGCACCGGGCTCCCCAGCGTTCGTATTGCTTCCAACGTCCGATCAGACCATGGCGCACGAGACCCTCGAGATTTACGTTCGCGATCTGTCCGAAGAGGCCGCCGCCGAGTGGCTGGAGCGTGTGTTCGAGGGGGTGGAGCGGGTGCAGGACGCCCCCATTGTCACCTACGAGGGTGGGCACGAGGGGGCGACCGTCCCCATCCAAATCACCGAGCACGTCAAGAATGGCCCGTACACGAGCCTCTGGTTCAACGCGCCCGATCTGCCCTGGGACTCGGGGCCCGACTGCGCCCGCGCCGCCCACGAGGCCCTCGGCGCCGAGGTGCTCTGTTACCTGGATCGGCCCGAGGAGCCGTGGATGCTCTTTCGGATGCGCGACGGGAAGGGTCAGCGCGTCGATCAACGAGAGATGGAGCATCTTTAGGGCGAGGAGGGGCCTGCTTCCCGCGGTCGCACCTCTACGGGGCCCGAAAAAGACTCAAGCTCGAAGGCCGGCCCGCCGTCGTTGTAGGCGCGTCGGTCATCGCCAGACGAGGTCGGGGATCCGAAGGCCTCGTCCACTGTCAGGTCTTCTTCGTCGAGGTCTAGTTGGAGCTCGAACCCGGCTTCGGCGGGGAGGAAGAGGCGAACGGTCCCCGAGTGCGTGTCCACAGAGCTCGGGGCCGCAAATTCACCGAAGGAAGCCGTGATGCGTCCGCTGTGGGTTTCCAGCTCAGCGCCCCCGTGAAGTCTCGTCGCCTTGATAGAACCGGTGTGGGTCTCTAGGGATGAATTCCCTTCCACGTTGTGAACGCGCACTGTGCCCTGATGGGTATCGATGTTCACGTCCGCCTCGACATCGGTGACCTCGATCGTCGACTCGTGGTCGTCGATTTCGAGGCCTGCCGTCCTCGGCATCACGATCCGATAGTGGCCGATTGGGTCGCTTCCTCCGTCCGTCGAGATGGTGAGGAGGCCCGGAATCTGAATGGACCACGAGTCACCCTGGCCGAACGAGAGCTCCTCATCGGAGTGATCGATGGCGAAGTCCGTCGTGAG
>CAZRPQ010000436.1:0-2489 GCA_964601725.1 uncultured Salinivenus sp.
AAGCCGGCGTCGTGGAGAAGGGTCTCGATGGCCTGGGCGCAGCCCGTGACGTTGGGGGCGTGCTTTAGCAACACAGAATTTCCCGCCATCAGGGCTGGGGCAGCGAAGCGAAAGAGCTGCCAGAACGGAAAATTCCAGGGCATGACGGCCAGGATCGGGCCGAGCGGCTCGTAGGCCACGTAGCTCTTCCGCGCGCCCGTCTCAACAGACTCGTCGGCGAGAAAGTCGGGGCCCTGCTCGGCGTAGTACCGGCACACCCAGGCACACTTTTCGGCCTCGGCCTGTGCCTGTGCGAGGGGCTTTCCCATCTCCCGGGTCATGAGCGCCCCGTGGGTCTCGGCATTCTCTTCGAGGAGATCGGCGGCGCGCTCCAACCGCTCGCCCCGGTCGGGAACGGACCGGTCCCGATTCACGGCGAAGCCCGAGGCGGCCCGGTCGAGTCGGCGGTCCACCTCGTCGGCTGTATGCAGCGAATACCGTTCGATCTCTTCCCCAGTGGCGGGATTTGTGGAGGTAAGCGGCATTGGAAGAAATCTGTTGTTGGAAAATGCAGTACGGTGAGAGAGCGGGAGCGTGGGAGCGCGGGAGCATGAGCGACACTGCTTTCAACACTCGCGGATGTACATGCTCCCCACGCCCTACTCTCAACGCCCAGGCTCTCCACACGATGGCTCGAGGCAGTCTGAATACAATAAGCAGGCGGTGCATTTACGAACTTCCTCACGTATCGGTAGATCCCATCGTACTTTCTTGCGTTAGGAGGAGTGCTACCGCAACGAATTCATTGGTCGATGCTCTGCAGGCATGAGCGAGTCTTCTCTTCCCCCCGACGCCCGCGTGTCCCAACGAACGGTCGAGCAGCTCGTGGACCGTCCCGTCGATGTCCCCTCCCTCTATCGGCAGGCCCTCACGCACCGTTCACTGCTCCGCGTCTATCCGGAGCGCCCCCTGCGCTCGAACGAGCGCCTTGAATTTTTGGGCGACGCCCTCCTCGATCTTCTCATTAGCGAAGTCCTGTACGATCGCTTTCCGGACAAAGCCGAAGGGCCCCTCACCCGGCTCCGGGCGCGTCTCGTTAGCGAGCGCCCCCTCGCCACCTACGCCCGCCACATGGACCTGGGGGCACATCTCCTCATGAGCGAGAACGCGGCCCAGGGCGGGGGACGGGACAACCCGAGCATTCTGGCCGACGCGTTCGAGGCCCTCGTTGGAGCCGTCTATCGGGACCAGGGGTATGACGCTGTCCAGTCCTTCGTTCAACAACAGGTGTTTGAGCCGTTCGACCTGATGGAGGTGGCGGCCCAGGACGACAACTACAAGAGTCAACTTCTCGAACACATGCAGGCCCGAGGCCGCCCCCAGCCCACCTACCACGTCGTACAGGAGACCGGCCCCAGCCATGAGAAGACGTTTACCGTGGAAGTGCGGGTCGGCGAGGCGGCCTACGAGCAGGGTACCGCCGGCAGCAAGCAGGAAGCCGAGCAGCGCGCAGCACGCCATACGCTTGAACAAATTACGGCCGAGCAGTCAACGTCGTAGGGCCCCCGGAACGGCCCCCTGTCTCCCGTGACGAACGTTGACCCCCGGAGCTCTTCCCTGCCCAGACGGGAGACGTCCGAACAACGAAGGCCCTCCGTGAAGCGTACCTGCGACCGGCGTCGTCCGACACGACGTGCCCCCTCTCTCGCCCAGTTCCCCCGTTCCCGATGCCCACGCTTTCTACAGAGCTCGATCTCGCCCTTGCCCTCGCCCGCACCGCGGAAGCCGAGATTCTACCCCGCTTCCGGACCGCCAGCGTCACCCACAAGCCGGACGGCACCGAGGTGACCGAGGCCGACCGCGAGGCAGAACGGGTGATGCGGGAGCACCTCAGTGAAGCGCGGCCCGATCATGCGGTGCTCGGAGAAGAGTTCGGGGAGAGCGGACCCGACGACGCCCGCTACCGCTGGGTGTTGGACCCCGTGGACGGCACGGCAGGCTTCACGATTGGGGTGCCCCTCTTCGGCACCCTCGTGGCCCTCTTGGAGAATGGGGAGCCGGTCGTCGGGGTGATCCACTTCCCGGCGCTCGACGAGACCGTGTACGCGGCGCAGGGAGAAGGCTGTTGGTTCCGCACCACAGAAGACGAGGTGTCGGTCGAGGCCGATCCGGTCGAGTCGCTCGACGCCGCGACCGTAACGACGACGGCCCTCCACAGCTCCGACGTCATGGCCGCCGACGACCAGACGCCCTACCGGATGACCGACCTCGTCCGGCGGGCCGGCAAGTTTCGCTTCGTGACGGACTGCCTCCAGCACGCCCTCGTGGCCCGGGGGCGGACCCACGTGGCCGTCGACACCCTCATGCGGCCGTGGGACGTGGCGGCGCTCGTGCCCTGCGTCCGGGCGGCCGGCGGCGTGGCCCGACCGATCGACGCGGAGGAAGACAACGTGGTGTTCGGGGGCAGCCTCGTCACGGCGGGAAGCGAAGCGCTCCTCCACGAGGTCCGC
>CAZRPQ010000437.1:0-2471 GCA_964601725.1 uncultured Salinivenus sp.
GTCGCGTCCCTCTACGGCCTCCCGGGTGTATTCCTGCGGCGAATTGCCAAGGTGGTACCCTTCAATCTTGTCTCCGCCGCGCTCGCCCCCGAGACGGTAGACCTCGGGATCGAGATTGCTGGCGAGCTTGCCGGCCTGCGCCATGTCGAGCACCGGCATCACGGCGCGGGCCCCCCGGTCCAGGGCGGTAACAATAGTGGAGCAGGCGCGGAGCACGTCGACCACGACGACGGTCCGGTCCTGGACGTCGCCTTCCGAAATGTTTGAATGCGTTAAAAAGACTTCGGCGTCCATCGGAGAAATGGGTCAGACGGAATTGACAGGGATAGAGAGACGAAAGGGCGGCACGGGAACGGGAGGGTCAGCGTCACTGGTCTTCGTGGAAGGGGGGATCGGTCACCTCCACCTCGAAGGTACGGCGTCGACTTGCGACCTGCAGCGGGCGCCCGGCCTCGGTGTATTGGGGCTCGTTGGGCACGTAGCCGAGCCCGATTCCCGCGTCGAGGAGGGGGGATTGCGTCCCACTCGTCACAACCCCAATGGCGTTGCCGTCCGTGGACTGGAGGACGTTGTCGGCGCGGGGGATGCCCCGCTCGGTGGCCACAAACCCCACGAGCGTGCGCTCAGGTCCCTGGGCCTGGATGTCCTGGAGCCTCGAGCGGCCAATGAAGTCGCCCTTGTCAAGCTTGACCAGCCACCCCAGGCCTGCCTCATAGGGATTGGTGTCTTCCGTGATGTCGTTGCCGTGAAGGCACAGGCCCGCTTCGAGCCGGAGCGTGTCGCGGGCGCCCAGCCCGGCCGGCGTGAGGCCGTGCTCCTCCCCGGCGTCGAGGAGGGTCGTCCACACGTGCTCGGCCCGCTCGGCGGGCACGTAGAGCTCCAGCCCCGGCTCTCCCGTGTAGCCGGTGCGGGAAATGATGGCCTCGTCGCAGCCCAGAAACGCCCCGTCGCTCTGCTCCCAGAAGTGGTAAAACGACAGGTCGTCCAGGTCGTCGTCGAGGAGGGGCTGTGCGATGGCGAGCGCCTTCGGGCCCTGGAGGGCGAGGAGCGCAGTCTCGCCGGAGATGTCCTGGAGGGTAGCGTCCATGGGATTGTGGTCGTGCATCCACGCCAGGTCCCGTTCCGTGTTGGCGGCGTTGAGCACCATCAGGTAGTGCTCCTCGCTCCGACGATAAACGATGCCGTCGTCGATGATGCCCCCGTCGGGCGTACACATCACCGTGTACATCGCCCGCCCGTCGTAGAGGTTCGACGCGTCGTTCGTGACGAGGTGCTGGACAACGTCGAACGCGCGGTCTCCCCGAATGAGGACCTCTCCCATGTGACTCACGTCAAACAGGCCGGCGTCGTTACGGACGGCCATGTGCTCGTCGATGATGCTGGAGTACTGGACAGGCATCTCGAATCCGCCGAACGCCATCATGCGGGCGCCGAGCTCTTCGTGGACGTCGTGGAGGGGCGTGGTCTGGAGGGACGTCGCCTGATCGGTCATCGGACGGGGGGGATTGTGACGAGACAGAGGGGCCGACGCTCAACGGTTATCGCTCAACGAGTATTCTGGACATCTTTGAAGATACCCGACGGCAGCAGTTTAATCAACGAAGGGGAAATGATTTTGCCCCGTCAGGGCCGCCACGCCTCGTAGCCCGCGTCCGACAGCACCGCCACAGCCTCCTCGGCGCCGGCGCCTTCATCGAACGCCAGTCGAAAGGTGCCCCCCGTCCCTTCCCGGATGGTCTGGAGTTCGATGTCCTTGATGTTGATGTCCGCCTCCAGAAGATGGCCCGTGATGTCGTGGATGACCCCTGGCTGGTCGGGGGCGCGCACGTAAATGTCGGACAGCGGGTGCAGGAAGCCTTTGCTGTCCTGAGGGATCGCCTCGCGGGCCGTGCGGGCGTCGTCGAAGAGGTCTTCGAGCGCCTCCAGGTCCTCCTCCATCAGCCGATTCCGCATCTCTCGGAGGTGGCGGCGGAGGCGGCTCAAGGCATCGTGGATTGCGCCCTCGTTGCCCACCAGCACGTTCTTCCACATCTCGAAGGGCGACGCGGCGATGCGGGTCATGTCCCGAAAGCCGCCGCCCGCGAGTTGAAGGGCCAGCTCTCCGTCGTCCTCGTCCTCGGTGGTGGTCACGAGGTTGACCAGGGCCACCGACAAGAGCTGGGGGACGTGGCTCACCGCAGCCACGAGCCGGTCGTGGTGGGCGGCGTCGAGCACCAGGGGCCGCCCCCCGCTCGCCTCCACGAGGTCCACGACCGGGGCCAGCGACGCCTCCAGGGCCTGCTCGTCGGTGTCGTCGGGCAGACACAGGGCGTAGGCCGCGTTCTCGAAGAGCAACGGGTCGGCGTGATCGATGCCGCTGTGTTCGGCCCCGGCCATCGGATGTCCACCCAGGTACCTGACATGGTCCGGCAGCACGTCCTGGGCTTGTTCGAGGACGGGCTGTTTGACGGAGGCCACGTCGGTCACGAGGC
>CAZRPQ010000438.1:0-2460 GCA_964601725.1 uncultured Salinivenus sp.
CCTCCACGCCCCAGAAGCACCCGAGGGCCACGACGGTCGTCTCGGTCGTCGTCGGGGCCGCCCGGTCCATTGGGGGCGGCTCCGCGGGTGGGTCGGAAGGACTACGCATCGCCGGCATCGGTCTCCTCGTCGAAATCGAGGGCGGCGGAGTTGATGCAGTAGCGCTTGCCGGTCGGGGCGGGCCCGTCGTCGAAGACATGGCCCAGGTGGGCGTCGCACTCGGCACAGACGACTTCGGTGCGCGTCCGGCCGTGACTGTGGTCCGGACGCGTCTCCACCGTATCCAGGGCCCGGAAGAAACTGGGCCAGCCGGTGCCGGACGTAAACTTGGTGTCGGAGTCGAACAGGGGTGCCTCACAGCAGACGCAGCGGTAGACGCCGTCGCCCTTGTGATCCCAGTACGCACCGGTAAAGGGGGTTTCGGTGCCGCCCTCCCGGGTGACCTGATACTGCTCTTCGGTTAGTTTCTCGCGCCAGCGGTCGTCGGACTGCATCGGGGCGTCGGTGGTGGAGAGCGGGGAGTCGTTGGCGCTCATCGGTACGGATGTGATTGAGAACGAAAGACGCGCGGCTACAGATAGACGCTGCAGAAGAGACGGCGTTTCCCGATGCTGTGGATATTCCCCGAACGGGACAATGGCATGCCCCCAGCAAAAAAACGCCGACCCCATCCGGGGGGATGAGGCCGGCGTGCCACGGTCGACGGCGATCCATCGCCGTCATCTTGGTGGGGATGTTAATCGGATGTGGGGGAGAAGGACTACTGCTGGAACGGCTCGTCGACCTCCGTTCCGGCGATGTGGTTGACGTAGTTGCTCATGGTTTTGATGCCGGCGAGCGTAATAATCTCATAGAGCGCCGGCCGCTCCAGGCCGAGGTCCGCAAACTCTGCCTCGTCGGCGTCGGAGAGCCAGCCGCGCTTGCCGAGGATGCGGCGCGTGGCGCGCACGAGGCTCTTCAGCCGGTCGTCGGACGGAAGGCCGCCCTCGTTGATCGTCTCGACCGTCTCGGCGTCGAGCCCGGCCTGCTGCCCGGCCACGGCGTGGGCCTTCGTGCAGTAGTGACAGTCGTTGTAGCTGGAGATGGCGAGAATGACGGCCTGCTGCTCGGCCGGGGAGAGCACGCCTCCTTCCTGGAGAATCCCCTGTGCGGTCAGATACGCATCTCCGACGGCGGGATTCTCCTGCGTCATTTCGTCAATGAGGTTCGGCACGAAGCCGAGGGCCTGCTCGGCCTTCTCGTGCACTTGGTCGGCGTGCGTGGTTGTGTCGGCGGTGGTGGTAGCCATGGAACGTAAGGGGTTCATTCGTGAATGAAGATGCGAAATAAGGAACGCCGCGGCGGTGCACCGCCGCGATGTCCTACTTACTAGTTGGTAAGTGTCTGGGAGCGTTACGAGACGACTCGCCTCCCCGTCATCCCGTAATTGTGTCAATGAGATTCTGGAGTGAGTCCCGGTATGCCTCGGGGGCACTCGGTCGATGTCGACTCGTCAGCATCGCGCCCTCGACCGCCGCGAGAAACAGCGCCGCGACCTCGCGGGGCGTCTCGCAGCCGCTCAGCCCCGCAGCGTCCGTTGCCCCTTCGGCGATGATGGTGGTCAGCCAGTCTTCCTGGTCCACAAAGAAGCGCCGGACTTCTCGCTGCACCGCTTCCGGGAGGGTGGACTCGGCAGCGGCAAGGCCCCCACAGAGGCAGAATCCCCCGTCCTCCAGAATGTCGGCGTAGAGGACGACGTACGCCCGGAGCCGCCCCCGAAGGTCCTCGGTCTGGGCCACGATGGTCGCCCGCTTCTGGGCGTTGACGCGGCGGTAGCGGGCCACCAGCGCCTGTCCCAGGTCCGCCTTCGACGGGTAGTGGTAGTGGATGGCGGCGGTCGTCAGGTCGAGCGCGTCGGCGAGGTCGCTGTAACTGACGGCGTGGTATCCGCGCCGCTGGAGAAGCCCTTCGGCCACGTCCAGGATGCGGTCGGCCGTCGCGTCGGATTCTTTCGGAGCAGCGCCGGGTTCCATCGATTGTTTACTTACCAATCAGTAAGCGCAGTGCTTTTGAACATGTTTTACTACGGGAACCGTTCCGGGACAGAGGGACGCCTAGCCCATCGGTGCCCCCCGAGCGACCGTCCGTCCTACCGGTGCTCCGGATTCGGGTGGTCGAAGCGGCAGCCGGCCTCCCACTCCGAGCGCTGGTTGCCGTGGGCGGGCACGCCGCCGGCCTCGTGGAGCTGCAGCGCGGTGTGCATCAGGTTCCACGTCATGAACGTGGTGTTGCGCTGCGTAAAGTCGTTGTCGAACCCCACGCGGGAGCCGTCCTCGCGCTCGTCGCCGTAGCTGGGACCGGGGCCCGCGGGGCCGATCCAGCCGGCGTCGGCCTGCGGCGGAATGGTGTACCCGAGGTGTTGCAGCGCGTAGAGGATGCCCATCGCACACTGCTTGATGCCGTCCTCGTTGCCGGTGATGA
>CAZRPQ010000439.1:0-2460 GCA_964601725.1 uncultured Salinivenus sp.
GTGTAGGTAATCGTGTGCAGGACGCGGAGGTACGGCTTCCCGGCGTAGGCGTGGACGCGGGTGACGAAGGGCGCCGGGTTGTTGTCGCTGCGCGAGTACTGGTATCTCCCCTCGATGCGAAGGATGGCGTGGAGGGGCCCCGACCCTCGCTCCCTGTACGTCTGCGTGACGGTGGCCCGGGACGAATCGAGGCCCGTCGCGTCGAGCAGATCGAGGTACGAACCCCGTCCCTCCGGCCCTGTGGCAATCGTGTCTCGATCCCCGAACCCATCGTCCTCCGCGTCGAACAGCACCGCGTCCAGAAACCCGCCCTCCCCCTGCTTCTTCACGCGAACGCGGAGCGGCCCCGTTGTGATCTCGGCGAAGCCGTAGTCGCGCTGGTTGTTCACGAACCGAACGCGGTCTCCCGTAATCGGCGCGCGCCGCACGTTGGGACCGTACTCGAGGCGGTACGTGTCGCCCTGCCCCGCAAAGAAGAAGACCCAGATCCACTTCAGGCTGGAATCGGCCGGGGTCCAGCTCGTCACGGGCGTGATCTGCGAGGGGATCTCCTCCCCGTCGGCGTTCAGCACGCGCACGTGCTCCGGCGACTGGAGCGCGCCTTGCGGAAACGGCACGCCCACGGTGACGGGGGCGCCCGGCTGTGCGTGTTCGACGGTGAGCGGAACTTGGTCGGCGGCCTCCGTAGGGGCGGGCGCAAGAAGGAAAAGGAGGCTCGCAAGAAAAAGCGCAGTCGTTCTCACAACGCGAGGCAGGATTGGAAGCAGAGTCGAGCCAGTATGGAGACGACCGCTTCTTCAGGCCCCCCCGGACGGAGGCGAGTCGAATCCGAGTGCGGCGGCGCCAAGGATCCCCGCGTGCTCCAGCTCCGACACGTCGAGCGTCAAGTTGTCCAGCGCCCGCGAAAACGCGAACGTCTCGATCTCTTTCCACATCGCCTCCTCGAAGAACGGATACGCGCGTCTCACCGATCCCCCCAGTACGATCTGCGCCGGATCGACAGTGTAGAGCACCGACTTGATCGCCCGGCCGAGGTGCGTCCCCATCTCCTCGAACATCGCCTGGGCCTCCTCGTCGCCGTCTGTCGCGCGCTCGTAGGCCTCTTCGCCGGTGAGCCCGTGCTCCCGCTCGAAGAAGAGCCCCGCGCAATAGTGCTCGTAGATGCTGTCGCGGTACGGCGCCGTGCCGAATTCGCCCGCGCCGCCGTTGTGTCCCGAGAACAGCTCGCCGTCGAGGACGATGCCGCCAGCGAAGCCCGTCCCGAGGATGAGCCCCACCATCGGCGACCGGCCCCTGCCCGAGCCGAAGTGATACTCGGCGAGGGCAAAGCAATTGGCGTCGTTCTGGATGACGGCGGGCACGTCGTACCGGTCTTCGAGGGAGGGGCCGAGCGGGACTTCCTGCCACGACGGAATATTCTGCACGTCGTACACGACGCCGGCGGTCACGTCCACGACGCTCGGCACCCCGGCCCCGATGCTTGCGACCCGATCCAGGGGCATGCGGTCGAGGAGGGCGTAGATCTGCCCCAGCACCTCCTCCGCGCTGCCGTCGGCGGGCGTGGGGGCCTGCTGCACATCCACCAGCTCGCGGTCTTCTACGAGGCCGACCCGAATGTTCGTCGCCCCGAGGTCAATGCCAATGCGGTCGGGCACAGTGCTTCGTGGATTATTGGGGGTTCGTTGGTCGTTGTTTGTTTGCTGTAGACCTTCTGTTGTTTTTCTGAGTTTTGAGATCGTCGGTTCTACAGCACAACCCGGCCCAAATGATCAATGGAAAAATGAAAACCGAAAAACGAACTGGGCTTCCGCCGCCTCACTCGTCAGATCATTCGTCTCGAATCGCCGGGATGAGCGCCCCGACGATGTTCGTCAGAAACGAGATGACGAAGAACATCCGCAGAATAAGGTCGAATCGTTGCGCTACATGGAGGGGGATGCCGTTGGGGATAGTTCTGCAGTACATGCTTCCCGCCTTCCGCACAAACTTCCTCGCGTCTCGGGACAACCCTTACCGCCCGAGCATCGGGAATAACTGTCGGATCTCGGTGTCGGTGGGCTGGCGGCCGTACTCGGCGACCTGGAACGACTCGGCATACTCCGTGCTCTGCGCCCGCTCCTCGCCGTACCACTCGGCCAAGCCCTCGCGCG
This sequence comes from uncultured Salinivenus sp., assembly GCA_964601725.1. Classification (GTDB taxonomy): domain Bacteria; phylum Bacteroidota; class Rhodothermia; order Rhodothermales; family Salinibacteraceae; genus Salinibacter. The sequence goes on from CAZRPQ010000439.1 coordinate 2,151, forward strand.
CCGCTTGCGAGACCGACCCTGTCCACTGGACCTTTAGCCATTTCTTCCGCGCCGCCTCCCCCTCCGGCACCTCGTCGAGTGCGTCGCGGGTCCAGGGCAGCCACTCGTAGAACTGGGACGTGTGCGCGTCGAGCGCCGCAACCTTCTGGTCGATTGCGTCGTCGGTGGACACGGTGATGTCGTGCTCGAAGGGATAGGGCTTCTCGAAGCGGTCCTCGAAGTAGAGGAACACCGGATTGCCCTCCGTCGGCTCCACTCGCGGGAGGACGTTCGGCACCTGCACCATGTAGGCCGCGTCCTGCACGACGCG
>CAZRPQ010000440.1:0-2460 GCA_964601725.1 uncultured Salinivenus sp.
CGCCCCGACGGCGTCCACGACCGGCCAGGGCTGCGCCGCGGATCGAGGGGGCATGGTCGCTACCGCATTGGGGCGGTGTCGCGGCGGACGGCTCCACGCGAGAAGTGAATCGGCGCGACGGGTCGTCCAGGCCACGTCTACGGTTCCGTCCTGTCGGATGCCCAGCGCGCCCCGGGCCACCGGATAGGAGCGGTCTCCACGCTGGAGAGTATCGGTGGGGGGCGTGCGCAGGCCCCCGTCGTTCACCAGGAGCCCGGTGGGCTGAATGGGATCGGTGTTGGGATCGTAGTAGCCCCCGTTCACGGCCACGCAGGCGTCCTGCTGCCGCGCGAACTGAGAGACCGGCTCCATGCCGTCCGGCTCGTCCGACCGGAGCACCTCAATCGGATGGCGATGGGGAGCGGTGACGCGAACTGTCCAGGCCCGCAGCGGAATCGTGTCGTTGCGCCCGGCCGAGACCTGTACCCCCTCGGACAGTGTCGCGTTGAGAGGGTCGACCGGAGTTCACGTCATGGGGAACGACACCGGGACGGGCGTCTCTGCGGGACCACAGCCACAGAACAGAGCCACAGCGACCGCTACAAAGAGATGTCGCCATGGATCGGACCCGCCGTTACACGTCCAGCTCATCCGCCTCCGCCGCGTGCTTCATGATGAAGTCGAACCGGGCCGAACTGTCCCGCCCCATGAGCTCCGTGATGGTCTGCTCCGTCACCATCCGCTCAGTGTCCGGGATGTCTACCTCCAGCAGGCGACGGCTGTCGGGCGAGAGGGTGGTCTCGTCCAGGGTGTCGGGCATCATCTCCCCGAGCCCTTTGAAGCGCTGGATGTCGACGTTCGGGTTGCGGCCGTCGCTCCGAATCTCGTCGAGAATGCGCTCCTTGTCTGGCTCGTCGAGCGCCCAGTGCGTCTCTTTCCCCGCGTCGATCCGGTACAGCGGCGGCTGGGCGATGTAGACGAAGCCGCCCTCGATGAGCGGCCGCATGTAGCGGTAGAAGAACGTGAGCAACAACGTGGCGATGTGATGCCCGTCCGAGTCCGCGTCCATCAGAAGAATGACCTTGTGGTAGCGGAGGTCGGAGAGGTCGAGCGCGTCTCCGAGCCCACACCCGAGGGCCTGCACAATGTTGGAGAGCTCCTTGTTGCTCTGCACCCGATCCAGGCTGGCCTGCTCGGCGTTGAGCACTTTTCCCCGGAGCGGCAGCACGGCCTGGGTTTCGCGGTCGCGCGCCTGCTTGGCCGACCCCCCCGCCGAGTCGCCCTCGACGATGAAAAGCTCGCACTTACTGGCGGTGCCCGACGAGCAATCTGCCAGCTTGCCCGGCAGTTTGAGACGACTTTTCGAGCCGGACCGGCCGCCGCTGCCCCCGGAGGCCGAGCGGCGGGCCCGCCGGGCCTTGGCCGCCTGCACGACGCGGGACGCGATGGCCTCGCCGGTCGAGGAATGGTCGTTCAGGTATTGCTCGAGCTCCGTTCGGAGCGAGCCGGAGACGAGGGACCGGGCCGAAGGGTTGTTGAGCTTGTCCTTCGTTTGCCCCTGAAACTGCGGGTCGACCATGAACAGGTTGACGATGGCCACGAGCCCCTCCCGCGTGTCGTCGCCCTTGATGTCGAGCCGATGCGGGACGAGGTCATGCGTGTCCATGAATGAGCGGATGACGGACCGCACGCCGCTCTTGAGGCCCTGCTCGTGCGTGCCCCCATCCTGCGTGGGAATGCCGTTGACGAACGTGTGGAGCTGTCCCTTCGGCGCGTCGGTCCACTGGAGGGCAATTTCGAGGCGGCCCTCCCCGTCCAGTTCATCGTCTGCCATCATGAAGACGTCGTCGTGGATGGGGCTCACCTGCAGATCCTCCACGAGGTAGCCCAGGTATTCCTTGATGCCCCCCTCGTGGTGCAGTTCGTGGCGCTCTCCACTCGTCTCGTCCCGAAAGATGATCTTCAGGTCCCGGTTCAGGTAGGTCTTCACGTCCAGGTGCTCTCGCACCCAGTCCGGGTCGAACTCGACGGATTCGAAAATCTCCGGGTCGGGCCGGAAGGAAATGTCCGACCCCGTCCCCCGCGCGTTCTCCTTCGTCACCTCAAGGTCCGTCACCGGCGTCCCCCGCCGAAAGCGCTGCTGGTACTCCATGCCGTCGCGCTTGACCGTCGCCACGAGCTCTTCGGACAGGGCGTTCACGACGGAGACGCCGACCCCGTGCAGGCCGCCCGAGGTGATGTAGTTGCTCGCGTCGAACTTGCCGCCCGAGTGGAGGGTGGTGAGAATGAGCTGGACCGTCGGAATCTCCTTCTCGGGGTGCTCGTCGACCGGAATGCCGCGGCCATTGTCGGAGACGGTGATGCTCTCTCCGTCCTCGTGCAAGACCACTTCAATCTTGGAGGCGTAGCCGTTCGTCGCCTCGTCGACGGCGTTGTCCACCACCTCCCAGAGGATCTGGTGGAGGCCGGGCCGCCCGGTGC
>CAZRPQ010000441.1:0-2459 GCA_964601725.1 uncultured Salinivenus sp.
CAGCGGGTGAGCCTCATGCGCGCCCTCATGCTCGACCCCGACGTGCTCCTGCTCGACGAGCCACTCGGTGCGCTCGACCCCATGATCCGCGCCGATCTCCAGGACGACCTGCGCGACATCTTCCGCCGCCTCGGCAAGACCGTCGTCTTCGTGACGCACAACATCGGCGAAGCGGCCTTCTTCGGCGACCGCGTGGTGCTTCTCCGCGAGGGCCAGATCGAACAGACCGGCTCCATGGCGGGCCTCCTCGACGACCCGGCGTCCCCCTTCGTCACGGACTTTATCCAGGCCCAGCGCGCCCCGCTTGAGCAGTTGGGCGCCGAGGATCGAGAATAAAAAACGCACACACCTATGCTCCGAAATGCGATCCCTCGATCCTCGATCCTCGCCCCTCTCCTCTCTCTTCTCGTCGTCCTCGCCCTTCTCTCGACCCCGGCCCACGGGCAGGCCACAGACTCCACCCTCGCCGTCGGCTCCAAGAAGTTCACTGAGAACGTCATTCTGGGCTGGATGGGCACTCATCTGATGCGGGCCGAGGGCCTCTCGGTAACCCACCGCGAGCAGCTCGGCGGCTCCCGCTTTCTCTGGGAGGCCCTTCGCCGCGGCGACATCGACGCCTACCCCGAGTACACCGGCACGCTGCTCCAGGAAATTCTCGGCGACTCCGACGTGGCGCGGGACGCGCTGGCTGATACGCTGGCCCGCTACGGCGTCGCCGCGACCGAGCCGCTCGGCTTCAACAACACCTATGCGCTCGGGATGCGCGCCCCCCACGCCGACTCGCTCGGGATCGAGACGATCAGCGACCTGCGCAGGCACCCCGATTTGACCCTGGGCTTCTCGAACGAGTTTATGGATCGGGGCGATGGCTGGCCCTCGCTGAAAGCGGCCTACGACCTGCCCCAGTCAGCGCGCGGGGTGGACCACGACGTGGCCTACCAGGGCCTGCAGAGCGGCCAGATCGACGTGACGGACCTCTACTCGACCGACGCGGAGATCGAGCGCTACGACCTCCGCGTGCTGCGGGACGATGCGTCCCACTTCCCCGACTACGAGGCCCTGTTCCTCTACCGGCGCGACCTGACGACGCGGGCACCGGGGGCCGTGGCGGCACTCAAGCAGCTCGAAGGGCAAATTCCGGCCGATACGATGCAGGCCCTGAACGCCCAGTCCCAGATCGACCAAACGGACGAGTCGACGGTGGCGACCGCGTTCGTCAACCGGACGTTCAACCTCGACGCCACGGCCGACGTGGACACGCGGACGGAACGCCTCCGCCGGTACACCGCCGATCACCTGTTTCTGGTCGGCCTCTCGCTCGGCATCGCCATCCTCTTCGGCATCCCCCTGGGCATCGCGGCGGCGAAGCGGCGGTTTCTGGGCCCGGGCATCCTGGCGGTCGTGGGCATCATCTACACGATTCCGGCCCTTGCCCTGCTGGCGATCATGGTGCCGCCGCTCGGACTGGGCCGCGTGCCCGCCGTCACTGCGCTCGCCCTCTACAGCCTGCTGCCCATCGTGTGGACGACGTACACGGGCCTGAAGGACATCTCGGGACCGATGCGGGAATCGGCCGAGGCGCTGGGGCTGTCGGCGGGGGCCCGGCTGTGGCGGGTGGAATTGCCGCTCGCGGGCCGGTCCATCCTCGCCGGCCTCAAGATTGCCGTGATCATCAACATCGGGGCGGCCACGCTCGGGGCCCTCATCGGCGCGGGCGGCTACGGCCAGCCCATCATTACCGGCATCCGGCGGGCCAACCTGGGCCTCATCCTGGAGGGCACGGTGCCGGCGGCGGTGCTCACGATCATTGCGCTTGGGTTGCTGGAGGGCCTCGAACGCCTGCTCCTGCCGCGCTCCATGCAGTCGTAGCGTCATTGCACGACAATTCCCTCCGCCTCGCAGGCAGCCGCACGACTCGGCTACCCTGGTCGCCGAGGCGTCAATCCCTCAAATCGGTCAAAGTCCTGGTCAAACGTGTACACCTCATCGAGCCCACGGGCCTCCATCCACGCTGCGCTGTAGGCATCAGCAAAGTCGACGTTTTTCTCTTCGTACCACACGACGGCCTGGAGTAGGATCTCCTGATCCTCGACGGTTAACCCCGGGAGCCCCAGAATGGCCACCACTTTTGCCCGGATGGAAGACCGATCGAGTTCGTAGACCGATTCGAGAACCCAGACAATCTCCGCGATGGTGAGGACGGTCGTCACGAGGGATTCGTCCCCCCGTTCTGCACGTTCCAGAAGCTCTCGTGCCTTCGAGGCCTGTTCGGGAACGCCCCCCGTCAGATAGCGAAGGAAGATATTCGCGTCTACCAGTGCGGAATCAGCGTTATCGGGCATTGGACTGAACTTCCTCGGATGAGGCGTCAGCTTGAACGCGCTTGCGCCTTCCGGCGACGAGCCTCCGCGCGGAGGGCGTCAAAATCCTGAGGGCCCTCCACCTCAATCGACCCGTAG
>CAZRPQ010000442.1:0-2444 GCA_964601725.1 uncultured Salinivenus sp.
TGAGAACGATGGTGTCGTTCTGCTGGTAGGCGTCGATGCGCTGGGACCCGCGCGATACGAACACCTTGCCGTTGAAGACGGCGGTGGACTCGTCGTTGAGGACGTGCTTGTACAGCTCATTGCTGTTGCAGTCCGGCTGCACGTGGTCCATGCGCGTGTGATTGTCCACGTGCATGTCGTTTTTGCCAATGCAGAGGCCGTAGAGGTTGGACTCGCAAAAGGAACCGTCGGCCTCGATGGTGGCGTTGTTGCGAACGACCTCACCGCTGAAGGTGACCGTGTTGGTCGAGTACACGCTGTCGTCCTTTTGCTGCCCGGCGCGGGTGTGGACCTGTGAGGCGTTGGGCCCCTCGTTCTGGACGAGGTAGTGCTCCAGGTTCGCCCGCTCGCCGACGAAGGCCTCGCCCACGGTGTTCGTGAAGGTGTGGGCGTCGGTCAGCGAATGCTGCGCCTCGATGATGCGGGCAATGGCTCCGTCTTCGACCACGAACAAGTGGCGCGGCTGGAGGAAGAGGTCCTCTTGGCCCGCCGTCACGTGGAGGAAGAAGATCGGTTTCTCGACGACCGTGCCGGAGGGCACGTAGACGAACGCGCCGTCCTGCACGAAGGCCGTGTTGAGGGCCGTGAGTGCCTCATCTTCAAAGTCGGCGTATTTTCCGTAGTGCTCTTCGACGACGTCCGGATGGTCGGTGCCGGCCTGCGCGAGGCTGCTCACGACGACGCCCGATGGCAGGTCGCCAATTTCAGAGAGCGACTCGTCGAGGCGACCGTTCACGAGCACGACGCGGTGCGCGTCCATCTCGTCGATCGTAAACGATGCAATGTCGCTCGGGTCGACCGACGGAGCATCCGGGGAAAGGGGAAGGGTATACGGTCGGTCAATGATCTTCGAGATGTTCGTATACTTCCAGGCCTCCAGGTCGCTGTCAGGAATGCCAAGCTGTGCGAAGCGCTCGATGGCGTCCTCGCGCTGCTGGGCAATGGAGGCGTTCGTCCCGTTGAGGGCCTGGCCGTGGTTTACTTTGAAGGCCGAGAGGAACCGGTCTTCGGGGCGTACGTCTGTGTCAAGAGCAGTGGTCATGATGCGGCAAGAAGGGTGCGTGCGGGAAAAACGAGAGAGGCGGCGATGGGGCGAAGCTCCGGGGACTCCCGGAAAGGCGGTTCCCGACCAGCCGTGCGGGCTTACGCCGCGGCAGCCGCCGCTTCTTCGCGAACCCACTGGTACCCGTGGTCTTCGAGCTTGTGGGCAAGCTCCTTGTCGCCGGAGCGTGCGATTTCCCCATCGAGCATCACGTGTACGCGGTCGGGGACGATGTACTGCAGGATGCGCTCGTAGTGGGTGATGACGAGAAATCCGCGGTCGTCGCTCCGCAGCGTGTTGACGCCGTCGGACACGTCTTGGAGCGCGTCGATGTCGAGCCCCGAGTCGGTTTCGTCGAGGATGGCGAGGCGCGGCTCCAGCATCGCGAGCTGGAAGATCTCGTTCCGCTTCTTTTCGCCGCCGGAAAAGCCTTCGTTGACCGACCGCTTCGTGAGGTCGGCGTCGAGGCCCATCATGTCGGCCCGCTCGCGCAACTGCTTCAGGAACTCGGCGGAGGAAAGCTCCTCTTCCCCGCGCGCTTCACGGACGGAATTGACGGACTCCTTCAAAAAGTTCGTCATGCTCACGCCGGGCAACTCCACCGGGTACTGAAAGGCTAGGAAAATGCCTTCCTCGGCGCGCTCCTCGGGTTCGAGGTCGAGAAGATCCTCGCCGTCGTAGCGAATTTCGCCCTCAAGCACCTCGTACTCCTCGCGTCCAGCGAGGACCGCCGCGAGCGTGCTTTTGCCGGAGCCGTTCGGTCCCATGAGAGCATGTAGCTGGCCCGTATCGATCGTAAGATCGACGCCTTTCAGGATCTCGAGGTCGTCCTCGTCCTCGACGCCGACGTGGAGATTTTCAACTTCTAAGAGTGCCATGTTCGGGTTTAGGTGTGTATGTGTGGATGGTTGGAAGTATGGAAGTTGGGGGAAGAAGGAGGATGTGAAAGTAGATGCGTCCACACTTCCACACCTCCATCCGTCCATACCGGCGTTAGCCGACGGATCCTTCAAGTTCGATGTCGAGAAGCTCCTTCGCCTCCACGGCGAACTCCATGGGAAGCTCCTGCAGGACCTCCTGGCAGAAGCCGTTGACGATGAGCTTCAGGGCTTCCTCCTCGCCAAGGCCGCGCTGGTGACAGTAGAACATCTGGTCGTCCCCCACCTTCGAGGTTGTTGCCTCGTGCTCGATCTGCGCCGAAGGATTCGCGCTCTCGATGTAGGGGTACGTGTGTGCGCCGCAGTCCGGGCCCAGCAGCATCGAATCGCACTGGGAGAAGTTGCGGGCACCATCGGCATTCTTGCTCACCTTCACCAGGCCGCGGTAGCTGTTGTCCGCCACGTCGGCCGAGATGCCCTTCGAG
>CAZRPQ010000443.1:0-2439 GCA_964601725.1 uncultured Salinivenus sp.
TTCACCGGCGCCTCTGGCGGTCGGCGCCGTGGGAGGAGTTGGCCGAGGCGACGCGGCGCGCCATGGACCGGATGAAAGTTGAGGGACAGCCCCTCGATTCCCTGCCCACCCACACGCCGGTCCCGGAGTCCCTCCAGACCAGCGTTCGACGTTGAACGTGTGAACCATCGCTGGAAAATGACGTCCTCCGCCCGGGGAACGCCGGGCCGGGGGAGACGCATCCGACGGCACGAAGAGGCAACGCGATTACTCCTCTAGGAAGTCGCCGCGCTTGATGCTCTTCCGGAGCTCCTGCAGCGACATCATTTTCTGCTGGAGACGCTGGACCTGATCGTCCTCCCCCTGCTGCGTGGCCCCGTACATGTGCTCCCGGACCCCTTCGATGGCCTCGTTCACACGGTCCAGCTTCAGAAACTTCATGGCGCTCTCGGCTGCCTCGTAGGGGCGATCGTTCAGGTGCGGCACCGGGATGTCTTCCTTCTGGGCCCAGTGCTCCGACGCCTCGTGCTCGTCCATCATGACAGACGCCCCGAGCCGCTGAAGGGACTCTCCGTGCTCGCCGCTTAGAACCTGCTGGGGCCGCATGGTCCCGTTGTCGTACATTTCCGCCAGGATGCGCGCCAGCTCGCGGGGCGGACCGTCCGTAAACTCGTCGAGGGCCATGTGGCCGAGCACGAAGGCGACCATCCGGCTTCCGTTCTCCAGCATGAGGCGAAACAACACCCGCTCCTCTGGCAGCGGCGTAGCGGAGGAATCGGCGGAAGCGGGCGCCTCCTCCGTCCCTCGAGGCGGCGGCCCGTCGGGCCCTCCGGTTGTCGCGGACGCCTCGGCAGACGAGTTCCGACGGCCGTCGGGATGGGCCTCCTGACGCTCCTCACGCTCCCGACGGCGCTGAGCCTGACGCTCGATCTGCTCGCGCGCCTCCTCCAGCATCCGGAACAGATCGGAGTCCGGCACACTCGTCACCTCGCTCGTGCGCGCCACGTACTCGCGGCGCAGATTGGGGTCCGGAATGCGGGCCACCGAGTCGATAATTTCATGCTGCACCTCGACCCGATCCTCGGGGGTCTCCAGCTCACCGTTTTGACGGGCGCGCTGGTAGGCAAACGACGGGAGATCCTGCCGGTGCTCCTCAATGTACTTTGCAAAGGCGTCGCCCCCGTGCTCCTGCACGTAATCGTCCGGGTCGTTCCCCGCCGGCAGTTCCACGGCGTAGGCCCCCAGTCCCTCCTCCAGCACGCGCTCCATTCCCCGCATCGCCGCCCGCGCCCCGGCCTCGTCGGCGTCGTACAGCAACACCGCCCGGCTGGCATACCGGTCCAGGACGCTCACCTGCTGTTCGGTGAGGGCGGTCCCACTGGAGGCCACCACGTTCTGCACCCCTGCCTGTGAGAGACTGATCACGTCCGTGTATCCCTCCACGAGCAGCACCTCGTCGGTCTTTCGGATGGCCCGCTTGGCCTGGTGCAGGCCGTAGAGGACCTCCTTCTTGTGGTAGACCTCCGTCTCCGGCGAGTTGATGTACTTCGGCTGGTCGCGCTCGTCGTCGGGGTCCAGGATGCGCCCGGCAAAGCCCAGCACCTTGCCGATGTGGGAGAAGATGGGAAAGATGATGCGGCTCCGGTACCGATCGTAGTGCCCGCTCCCATCGTTGCGCTCGATGACGAGCCCGGCCTTTTCGAGCGTGCCCGGATCGATCTGCTCCTCCTCCGCGGCCGTGAGGAGCGCGTCCCATTCGTTCGGGGCAAAGCCGAGCCCAAACCGCTTGATCGTCGACGGCGAGAAGCCGCGCTGGCGCAGGTAGTCGAGCGCTGGGCGGCCCCGGTCCGACTGGGTGAGCTGACGATAGAAAAACCGCGCCGCGAAGCGAAGGGCGTGCAGGATGGCCTCCCGCTCGTTGGCCGCTTCCGGATCTGCCTCCTCCTCGGGAAGCGGAATGCCGTACCGCTCGGCCAGAATCCGCACGCCCTCAAGAAACCCAACGCCCTCGATCTCCTGGACGAACTTAAAGGCATCGCCCCCTGCCTGGCAGCCGAAGCAGTAATAGAGGTTCTGGTCCGGATCGACGCTGAACGAGGGGGTGTCCTCGTTGTGGAAGGGGCACAGCCCCATGTACCGCGACCCGCTCTGCTTCAGCTGGACGTAATCCCCCGCCACTTCCACAAGATCGGCCGCCGCGCGCACCTCCTCAACTTTTTCGTCCGGAATCGGCATGACAGAAACAGGAAATCAGGACAGAACCGGGATACATGTGTATGGCATGTGTCTCCGAGAGGTTCGGGACCGGGCTCACTACGCGACGGGGGGCGTCTCAGGGGCCACCTGCAGAACCTGGGCACTGCTCTCCTCGTCCTCCACCGGACCCACGTCGGGCGGGTTGGCACACTGGCACGAGGTGAGGCTGGCGCAGAGAAGCAGCGCGGCGAAGAGGAGGAATCG
>CAZRPQ010000444.1:0-2438 GCA_964601725.1 uncultured Salinivenus sp.
GGGGGGGAGCCAGACGCACGGAATGCGCAATACGAAATACGCAACATTGAGTAAGCTGCTCGCTTCTTTTCCTCGTGCGCCGATTTTTTAGATCGTTTCTGTGCCTGAATGGCCTCGTTTCCCCCGTTGAAGAACGACCGTATTCTCCGCACCGCCCGCGGCGAGACTACCGACCGCACGCCGGTCTGGATGATGCGCCAGGCCGGGCGCTATCTTCCCGAGTACCGCGAGGTCCGGGAGGAGCACGACTTCTTTGAGGTCGTGGAAACCCCCGAGCTCGCGGCCAAAGTCACCATTCAGCCCGTGGAGCGCCTGCCCGTGGACGCCGCCATTCTCTTCTGCGACATCATGGTGGTGCCGGAAGCCCTGGGCCTGGAGGTACAGATGGTGTCCGGGCAGGGGCCGACCTTTCCGGCGCCCCTTACGACCCCCGACGAGATGGAGCGCCTCGTGACGCCGGACGTGGACACTGCCCTCGGGCACGTGTTCGAGGCGCTGACGGTGACGCGCCGAGAACTGAACGGGCGGGTGCCGCTCATCGGCTTCGCGGGGGCCCCGTGGACGCTCATGGCGTATATGGTAGAGGGCGGGGGCAGCAAATCATACCGTCACGCGCGGGCTTGGCTCTACCAGCACCCGGAGGCCAGCAAGGCGCTCCTGCAGCGCATCACCGACGTGGTGGTGGACTACCTCATCGGGCAGGTGGAGGCGGGGGCACAGATGCTTCAGGTGTTCGACTCGTGGGCAGGCCTGCACGGCCCGGAAACCTTCCGTGCCTTCTGCCTGCCGTACCTCCAGCAAATTGCGTCGCGGGTCAAAGAGGCGCACCCCGATGTTCCTCTCGTGGCGTTTGCGAAGAACGTGCACTACGGGCTCGGCGCGCTGGCGGAGACCCATTTCGATGTGCTGAGTCTCGACTGGACGATGGATCCAGGGGAGGCCCGCGAGGTCGTTGGGGACCGCGCCGTCCTCCAAGGCAACCTCGACCCGTGCGCGCTCTACGCCCCGCCCGACCCCCTCCGGCGCGAGGTGCAGCACATGCTGGCCGGCTTCGGGCCGCACCGCCACATTGCCAACCTGGGCCACGGGATGCTCCCGGACCACGACCCCGAGCACGCCCGCGTCTTCGTGGAGGCCGTCCACGAGCACTCCGAGCGCATGCGCACCGTTTGAAAGTTGAGGACGTGGGCGCGTGAGTGTGGAGAGAACCACACCCTTCGGTAACGAAAGGCCTCGTTTCATCACGGAAGCCCTTCCAGGTTCTCTCCGGAGCTGCTGGTCGTACGAGCAGGTCCTTCCCCAACCGAACTTGAACCCCCCCCAAACGCCCACACGCAAACACCCCCACACGAACCCATGCTCGATACCGACTCGCCACAGGTCCGCGCCGTCCTCCCGCTGCTCTACGTTGCCTGGGCCGACGGGATGCTCACCCCGTCGGAGGCCGACACCATCCGCACTCACCTCCGGGCGCAGCAATGGATCGACGAACCGACCCGCGAGGAGATTAGCGGCTACCTCGATCCGCAGTCGCCCCCCACTCCCACGCAGTACTTTCGGTGGGTCCGGGCGCTCAGAGAGGGGGCCGCGGACACGTCGGTCACCACGCGGTGCTCCCTCGCCGAGCTCGGCGTCGCGGTGGCGACGGTGGGCGGGGACGGGGCGGCCCTGCCGGAGGCCTCCCGGCAGGCCCTCGAAGACATTGAGGCGGCCCTGGACGTGGAGGGGGAAGAGGTGGTCTGCGACCTCCTCGGCGATCGCCCTGAGCCGGCGCCGGCTGCGGAAGAGGCGCCGTTTGACGTCGAGGCACTGACGGCCCTCCTCGACGGCAAGCACGCCGACCTCCGGAACCGCCTGCGCACGCTGCTTCGGGACCCGGTCTTTCGGTACCGACCCAACCTTGACACTCCGGCCTATCGCGATCAGGTGCTCCACTGGTGTCGGCTGCTGGCCGAGCAGGGCCTCGGGGCACTGGGGTTTCCCGGGGAATACGGCGGGGAGGGGGACATGGAGAAATTCATCACCGTGTTCGAGACGCTCGCCTACCACGACCTCAGCATGGTCATCAAGTTCGGCGTGCAGTTTGGGCTGTTCGGGGGGAGCATCCACCGCCTGGGGACGGAGCGCCACCACGACGAGTACCTCGAACGGGTGGGGGCCCTGGAGCTGCCGGGCTGCTTCGCCATGACAGAGTGGGGCCACGGCTCCAACGTGCGCGAGCTGGAGACGACGGCCCGCTACGACCCGGACGCCGAGGAGTTTGTGATCAACACGCCGCACGATGGGGCCCGCAAAGAGTGGATCGGGAACGCGGCGGCCCACGGCCAGGTGGCCACCGTCTTTGCCCAGCTCCATACCGACGGCGAGGAGCACGGCGTCCACGCCTTCCTCGTGCCCATCCGCACCGAAGACGGCACGCCCATGCCGCGCGTCCGCAT
>CAZRPQ010000445.1:0-2436 GCA_964601725.1 uncultured Salinivenus sp.
CGGGCCGAGTCCTCCGCCGTCGGCTCGTAGTACTCGATGATGCGCTGCACGGACTCGTTCAGCTGCTGGGGATTCGCCATGAGGTGAAAGCTAAGCTGGGAGGCGCTCTCCAGCAGGTCCCGGACGCGCTCCCGGTCGCTCACCCCCGGCAGCTGCACCACAATTCGCTCGTCTCCCTGCCGCTGGATGGAGGGTTCCGTCACCCCGTACTGGTTCACGCGGTTGCGCACCACCTGAATGCCGTTCTCCACGGCCTTGTCCGACTGCTTGTTGAGATACTCCTGCACCTCTCCGTTTGAGGATCGCCGGGTGATGTTGGCCTGTTCGCTGCGGAAATAGCGGGAGAGGCGTCCGTCCGGATTCTCAGCTTCAAACTCCTGAACGAATGCGTCGACCACGGAAATGTCCTCCTGTTCGGCGCGTCGTTCCGCGGTTTGAAGAGCGTTCCGGAACGCCTCGTCCTGGTTGGTGGCCAACTGGTCCAGCAGGTTTCCGACCTCAACCTCCAAGGTCACGTGCATGCCGCCCTGAAGGTCCAGCCCCAGGCTGAGAGAGTTTTGGTCGAGACGGCTGAGGCGCTGACGGTTTTCTTCGCGGTACTCGACCCGCTCAGCCTCCGTCATGTTGTCCATCTTGTAGTTGACGTACAGGTTCTGCACCGACGGATAGAGGTAGAACCCGCACAGGCCGACGAAGAAAATCGTAAGTCCAATTTTAAGACCGTTCCCCTGCATAAAAAGCGCTCGTTCAATTCAAGTAGCAAAGCCAAATTGGTAGAGGAGGCCCCGTTCTCCGCCGGTCCGAAGCAGCGGCCCACGAGGGAGGGGCCGAGGCGAGGGTCTGCCAGCGTCGACATAGGTGCGCCAGACGAGGACCGACCGGTGAGAGACGGAGGGGACACTACGGGCCCAGCGGTCGGGCCGCGACGAGAACGCGGGCGAGCCACCGCGTCTGGAGGGACGGAACGAGGGCTCGTTCTCCGGGGGGATCTTCGAGCACCCGAGACTGCGGACGGATCTCCTTCCACCGGGGGCTGTGCGCCTCGTGCACTCGGCGCCCCTTCGAGACGGCCCACTGGGAGAAGTGCTGGACGAGACGGACGAGCCTCCGTAGGGGGAGAGCGAGGAGCTCCTGGCAAGACCGGATCAAAGCCGCAAGCGTCATGAAGGAGACCCGTCGTCCATCAGTGCATTGACGATCATCGAAAATAACGTGATCGGTGAAATTGTTTCTCCCAGTCTCCGTCCTTCCACGGGGCTAAACCAAATTGTTGGGGGATTCACCCGTTCGCCCCGCCGCCCTCGATGGGTCGAACAAGTTCCCCGCCTCCCAATAGGCAAATGCGTGCCCCTGTGCGTCCGGCGTGAGCCGCGACGGGAATTGCCGCCCTGCGGCACCGCGTCACACATCACAAATCGTGAAGTCGACTCCTCGTTTCTACACGGTCTCCTCCAGATGCCCCGTACGGCCCCCTCCCCCACCGGTCGAGGATCCCTCTCCACGCACGATGGGCTCACCCTCTACACGCAACACTGGTTGCCAGACCGGGACGCCGAGGCGGTCGTCCTGCTGGTTCACGGCTACGCCGAGCACTGTGGCCGATACAATCACGTGGCGGGGACCTTCGTCGATCAGGACGCCGCGGTGTACGCCTACGATCAGCGCGGACACGGCCGCTCCGAAGGGCGGCGCGCCTACGTGGATCGGTTCGAGCAATACCTCGCGGACCTCGACCTGTTTCGCCACCACGTTCAGGCCCAAACCGCAGATGTCCCCGTCTTCCTCTTCGGCCACAGCATGGGCGGGCTGGCCGCGCTGCTCTATACGCTGAACCGCGCCCCTGACCTCCGGGGCCTTCTGCTCAGCGCCCCAGCGATTGAAATCAATCCGGATCTCGCCCCGATCCTCCGAAAAGCGGCGCAGTTCCTGGGTCGCCTCCTTCCCACCCTCCCCACCGTGCGCTCCCCGCAGGACGCCATTTCGCGCGACCCGGCGGTCGTGGAGGCGGCGCAGAACGATCCGCTGAACTACACCGGCCGGACCCTCGCCCGCACGGGCGCTGAACTCCTGCGCGCCGGCAACGAGGCCCAGTCCCGACTGGCCGGGCTAAACACCCCGTTCATCGTCTTCCACGGCACGGCCGACCCCCTCGCCACGCCGGCCTGGAGCGAGCGGCTCCACGAGCGGGCCGCCGCCAAGGACAAAACGCTGAAGCTCTACGAGGGCCTCTACCACGAGACCTTCAACGAGCCGGAGCAGGACACCGTGCTCCGCGACCTCGGCACGTGGATTGCCGAGCGGATGCCCGCGTAAGGGACAGCGACGGCGGGTGACAGACGGCGGGTGACAGACGGCGGACCGCGGAATGTCAGCGCCCCGACCGGAGGGAGGAAGTACTCAGCGGGGCGTGCTTCTCGGCGGTCCGTGGTCCGCGGC
>CAZRPQ010000446.1:0-2434 GCA_964601725.1 uncultured Salinivenus sp.
CCATTCCCGGTTCGTCGCGATGAGCGCCCCGAGGAGACCGGCCGCGGTGAGGTTGGTGGTTGCGGTGATCGCCACGTCCGCGGCGGCCCCGTTCCCCAGAAACACGGAGGAGACGATGGAGATGACCTGTCCCAGGACGAGCAGCGCGATCAGGGCGCCGAAGAACCACCGCCGGTGCGTGGCCGAAAAGTAGAACGCCTTCATGTCGAGGGCGCCCTCCGGCAGGGCGGAGCGGTCCCCCGTGGACTGTAGTTCCGGGGCGCATTTGGGGCGGCAGTCGGGGTCGGGGAGGGCAAAGGCGCAGGCGAGGTACAGAACCAGGAAGACCATCAGGTAGGGCAGGAACGCGACCGCTTCCCCAAACACCGCTTCCTGCAGGACACCGAACGACGTCCACCACACCTGGACGAGGATCAGCAGCACGATGCCTGCCCAAGTCAGCGGAAGCCAGTGCCACCGCACGGTTCGGCGCGGGCGAACGAGCTCGCGGAAGCTCCCCGCGAGGTCGGCCAGCGCGAGGCCGACGATGATGGACACGAGGGCGATGAGATATTCGAGCTGGGACATGGCGTCGCGGTGATCGGCAATTTCTGAGGACGAGCGATTGCGGGGGCCAGTGGAGCAGGAGCCATCGGGGTGTGCTCGGCGACGGGTTCGTTCTCGGCTCCATTTAGGTCGTCGGGTCCGGAGCAAAAAAGACGCACCCCTTCATTGAATTTTTGCAGGGAGGCCAGATCCGATCGGTCGATCCTCTACGTCCAGACCCGAGGGGCGTCCATCTGCACGTCGATGAGGAGGACCTCGCTGTCGTCCTGGAACGAAAAATTGAGTTCGGGGGGGGCCGTGAAGCCCGCGCCGTCGCCCGTCCGGAGCGTCACGCCGCTTACGGAGACGGTTCCGTCCACGACCTGCACCCACGCGCCGCGGCCCGGCGACAGCTCGTGGGACGGCTGGTCGCCCGGCGTGAAGAGCCCGGCGGAGACGAACGCGTCGGTGTGGACCGGCATGGTGTCCCCGCGTCCGTCCGGAGAGACATAGGGATAGAACCGACCCTGCCGCTCTCCCGCGGGCGGCTTCACTTCGTGGTAGGCGAACTCCGTGTCGGGCCGGTCCGGGATGAACCACATCTGGTAGTGCGCCTCCGGCGTGGCCCGCGGGTTTGTCTCCTGATGGACCATGCCGCGCCGCCCGGCACTGATGAGTTGCATCTCGCCGCGTTCGATGTCGGCTTCGTAGCCGTTGCTGTCGCGGTGCCGAAGGACGCCCTCGGTCACGTAGCTGACGATCTCGGCGTGGCGATGGGGGTGCTCGGAGAACCCTTCGTTCGGGTCGATCCGGCTCTCGATGAGCACCCGGAGCGGCCCGAAGCGCATCCAGTCGGGATCGTGGTAGTCGGCGAAGGAGAACGTCATTCGATTGACCGACCACCCGAGATCCTGGCGACCGCGCTCGTCGCTGCGGCGAATGCGGGGCGTGGACTCGGTGGTTTGTGGAGGCGAAGCAGTCATGGGACTGTATGGGAGGTTTGGGATTAGGCGTTGCAGAGCGACGGTTGTGTGTCGGACCGGGAGCGGTTTGCCCCTGCCCGACTGGGGGAGAGGAGGGTTGGACGAAGGTGGCAGAGGCCCATCCATCCGAGGAAGAGCAGGCCGAGACTCCCTGCGAGAAGGGCGCCGGCAACGAACGGGGCCGCGGCGCCGGGGCCCACCAGGGCGGGCGTGGTAAGGACGGGCGACGCGAAGCGGCCCAGGTTGCGAAGGGTGCTGAGCCCGCCCATCAGGCGGCCGCGCACAGACGGGGGTGCGGCCTCGCCCACGCCGTCGGTCAGGGAGGGCACGAGCAGCCCCATGCCGCCCCCGGCCAGCGCCACGCCGCCCACCGCCGCGAGGGGCGACGCGGCCAGCGCCACGGTCCCGAAGCCACTGGCAAACAAGCCCAGCACGAGGGTCAGCGAGCCCCGGACGCCGAGCCGCGATTGCACTCGGTCGTACGCGAACGAGGCCAGCGCGCCGGTCACCGTGCCGCCCGACAGCACGGCGCCAATCCACAGGCCCGACGTCATCCCCATCGCGCGGAGGTAGTACGGCAGCTCCACGCGGATGAGGTTGAAGATCGCCAGGCCCAGGAACGCGAGGCCGTAGAGGAGCCCGATGCGTCTCCACGGCACGCCGCTCTCTGGAGCGGTCGAATCCGACTCGTCCCTGTGCTCCGCCGCGGGATTCGGCTCGGGGAGGAAGACGGCGGCGGGCCACAGGACGAGCAGTCCGAGCAAATACACGGCGAACGGCGCCCGCCACGACAGGTCTGTGAGGAGGCCGCCCAGGAGGGTGTAGATCATTGCCGCGAGGGCCATCACGGCCGCCTGCCCGCCCAGAATTTGGCTCTGCGCCTCGTCGTAGTAGTCGACGATGAGGGTCGTGGCGGTGGTGCCGAT
>CAZRPQ010000447.1:0-2424 GCA_964601725.1 uncultured Salinivenus sp.
CGCTGTTCAGCCTCGACGGCATTCATCCGAGCTCTGCCGCGCACCAGCTGGTCGCCGACGCCATCATCGACAAGATCAACAACGCCTACGGCACTCAACTCTCCTCGGTGCAATCCCCCTGATGCGACGCGAGCCCCGCCGGGATAGATGAGGGTCCTCTATTGGTCCTGATTCACTATGGGTCCTGATTCACGGAGACGGTGTCTTGTACCGTGGTGCTCGTGTCCGGAGATGTCGTGTCCCCCTCTGCCGTGTCGGGAACTGGGGGCGCGGGAATAGTCGTGTCGGTGGTCGGAACTGTGGGGGCTGGACGCTGTCCCGCCTCGGTCGTGTCGGCCGAGGTGGTGTCGCGGGCCTGAAGCGTAATCGACCCGTTCTGGGTCCGCAGCTCAATCGTGGGCTCGCCCACCCCCAACTGCGCGTCGTACCGGGCCCCGGCGTTGACGGGGGCGAACTGTTCGGCGCTGAAGGACAGGCCCTGCGTCCGAATGGTGCCGGCGTCCGTCCGGGCATCGATCTGGGCCGACGCGGTGGGCGGGAGTCTGAGGTGGATGTCGCCGTTGGACGTCTCAAGCCGAATGGGTCCCTCTGCCGGAACGGTTCGAAAGCCGACCTCCACGTTGCCGTTCTTGATGGTGACCTCCACGGGCGCCGCGGCGCCCTGCACGCGCATGTCGCCGTGCTCGTGCTCGATGGTCAGCTTGCCCCGCACCCCCTCGATGTCGACGCTCCCACTCAGCCGATCGATCCGGAGCGCTGCCTGGCGCGGCACTTGACCCTGGATATCTACAGCGGCGTAGTCGCTCTTGTCCGCCTCAAGGGTGTAGGTATACTCGGCCTCTGTGCCACTCTCGGTAACCGAGATGCCCTCCAGGACCGACTGGCCGTCCTCCCGACTTTCCCCCCGCCCGCGATGCACAAAGGAGAGGTCCGCGGTCGCCGGCTCCGCGCCCGTCAGGCGCACCGAGCCCCGCAGGCCCTTCAGCACGAGGGGCCGGTCGGCCAGGGACACAGCCCGGGCCACCGTATCGACGACCTCGACGGAGCCGAGCCGCATGACGCCCTCGTCCGTCCGGGAAATGTCAGATTCACCGGCGCGCTGACAGGCCGCGAGCAGCCCGACAGCCACGAGGGCAAGGAGAATGGGAGACACAAATCGTGAAAGCCACATGGCAATTTGAGGGGGTAATTTGAGGGGGACGTACGAGAAGAATGAATGAGGAGCCGCCCTCTCTCAGTGAAGCTCAATTTTCTGAATGAACCGACGCGCGGCGAAGTAGGACCCGATCCACCCGAGCACCACGCCTCCCCCGACAAGGCCCCCAACGAGGATCAGTTCGGTGTGAAGCGACAGGGGCGACCGATCGATCTGCTGGAGAAATACCCGATACAGTCCCCAGACGACGCCTCCGGCTCCCATCCCCCCGAGAAGTCCATGCACGATCCCTTCCACGAGAAACGGGCGTCGGACAAACCGGTCCGTGGCCCCCACCAGCTTCATGGTCCGAATGAGCAGACGCCGGGCATAGATCGTGAGCCGGATGGTGTTGGCCACCAGAAAGATGGCCGCGAGCACGACGATGACTCCCAGCGAAATGCCGATGGCGTTGATGAGCCGACGGTTCTGGGCCACGCGGACGAGGAGATCTCGGTTGAGCACGACGTCATCTGCGCCCCTCCACTGCTCGATGACATCTGCCATCTGGGACATGCTGTCCGGGTGCGCGTGGCTCGGGGTCGTCTCAATCTTGATCGACGCCGGAAGGAACGTCGGGTCCTCAAAGGCGGCGGCGCCTTCCCCAAACTCGCGCCGAAAAATTTTGGCCGCCTCTTCCTGCGACACGAACTCGGCCTCGGCCACCCCTGGAATGGTCTGGATGCGCGCGTGGAGGGCCTCCTGTACCCGGTCGGACGCGTCCCGCTCGATGAAGACCTCCATCTGACTGGCTTGCTCGCGCAGCATGTCCGACACGAGCTTCGCCTCGTACCCCACAATTCCGAACACGCCGACGAGCACGAGGGCGACCGTGATGGCGCTCGTCGACGCAAAGGCGGAAAACTTGGCGCGTCGCAGATTGGCAAGTCCCTCTCGGACGAAATACGGCAGCACGGAGGCAGGGCAAACCGATGAGTGAAGGGGTACGGCGGCCGCACTGCCAACGTACGAAGATTTTGCCGGAAAGGGCAACCCGAAAACGGGTGGCGCAGGGCGATCGCATGTTAAAAGCTCGGTCGAGCGATGGAGGCTCAGCTGCCCTTGATCACGGGAGAGATGCCAGTAAAGCACAGGCGAACGTGTCCCGAACCCGTTCGCGGTGGGGGCGCGGGGGTGCAGGAGGCGTAGGCGAAGGAGAAGTGCCAATTGGGCCGCAAGGGACAGAAACCCTCCACATCCGACTGGAAGCAGAACACCCAACCCTCAAC
>CAZRPQ010000448.1:0-2413 GCA_964601725.1 uncultured Salinivenus sp.
GTAGGAGGCAAGGGGGAAGGGCACTGGGGGAGGGGAGAGCGGTGGAAGGAGGGAGTTACGGATTTGGAATCATGACGTGGGCCCAGGGCTGGCCCGGCTCCATCAGCCACGGTCCCCCTTGCGGCCTGGTGGGAAGGCCAGTGGTCTTGGCGGTCGCATACGGGACGTACACCACGCGGAGGCGGGAGGCGTCGCGGACGGTATCGGCGTCGGCATCGTAGGTCCCCGAGAGGTTGTAAAGGGCCGTCGGCCGTTCGGGATACGAGAGGGCACCGCTCTCAATTTCGGCGCGGCGGACACTGTCGACGGCAGTGACGCCCTGCCGCCGGAGCTCGCGGCCCCGTTTCATGAACGGCTCCATCGACTCGTGGTAACAGGCGGTCTGAAAGCCCTCCTCCTGCGGGTCGTCGGCGAGACATACGAGCTGTCCGTCCCCCTCCCGGAGCGTCGTCAATGTCATGGCATCGGTGTACCCGAGGACCGTGGCCCCGTCCCGCATCGATTCCGGCGCGGCCTTCAGGGCCGCCGCTACTTGCGTCTCGGGATTCGGGGGCGTTTGGGCCTCAGTGTTGCAGGCGAGGAGCGTGGCGAGTGTGCAAAGCAGAACGAGTTGTCGCATGAGACTAGGGGAACGGGCGGTGACAGTGAGGAGGGCGAACCGACAGACCGTGGCTGGGAATACATGTCCAAAATATTGATTGTGAGTGTCGGATCCAAGGCGGCACATGCTCTTCCCGCACGATCTCCGCGGGCGTGCCTCTCAGCGCGTTCCGCTCCCCCTCATACCGAATGCGAGCTTTCGATGTACACTTGCGGTCCCACCCGTCCACGTAGAGACGACCGGCCCGGTTGTCTCGACAGCCAGGGTTGCGTTCTATTCCCCCGAATTTGCTGATCTCGACGACCATCGGGAACCTGCACAATGATCCTGAACAGATGGTATCATTCGCGGCCGGGGGCCCCTCTCCGTTTTTTGCTTCCGGCCGGGCCCCTGCCGGACTGCGACACAGAGATCCCCGCGATCTGACGTCCGTCCGATTGGAGGGTCTCTTTGCCGGCGAGAGAGATAGCCCCGTGATCCCGACGGCCATGGGGATCGAGGTGCGCGGACCACGTTGCCCCCGCCCTCGCACCGATGGTGACAATCGTAGCGGTCCCGACGGCGCTCAGGACCGTTCGGAGCAGCTCTGCGTCCGCTCAATGCTCTTACGAGAGAAAACTAAGCGGATCATCACCGAATCGTGGGAAAATCTCACCGTTTCCTCAGGACTCTGGGGGTGTCGTCACGTATTCTTGAGTGAACTCGTCGCTGGGGACTTCACGCCAGATGGTCGTGCTTCCGCTTGAGAACACCGCGACGGACTTTGGAATCAACCCCGACGTCTCCAATGTCTCGCACACCCAAGCTCGTTGCAGAAGCACTTGCCTACCGCTGGGGAGAGCTCCGAGAGAAACCTCCCACGTTCATCGATGACCTGATGGTCGAGCTCACCACGGCGCTTGCTTCGGCCCGGGAATCCGGGAACGAGGAGCGGGCTGAATGCCTCGACGAAGTGCTTGACGCTCTAGCAGAAGGAATCTATAAGTACGAGCATCAGGCAGGCCAGGACATCGGAGAGAAAACGCTCGGCCGCGCAATTGCTGAGATCCGGACCTACTACCATCTGAAAAGCAGCATTCCCGGATTTCCCGGGCTTGAGGCGCGGGAGCTCGGAACGCTGGCGAAAGAGCATAGGCCAGTGGACATTCCCCTCGACCGCGAAGAGATCGCCATGATCCTCAACTGAGAGCTTCCTCCAGCTCAGCCTTTCCGGTAGACGTAGTGTTTGGCTCTCCGCTCTGCAAAATAGGAGTCAAAACGTCGTGACATTTCCCTCTGACGTGTCTTAGGCGCGTTCACTTCTCTTGGCACTGCATTTCTGCCATGCCCGGGGCCCTGGTGGGGGCACCGGGCATTTCTGTTGGGGAAGGCATGACGCAGGAGAAGCCCTCGGTCGCGATGGGGAGTGGGAGGGGGGCACCTTGGGCGAACACCGGGCCTCAGTCCAACTTCAGGCCCGAGTCATCTTCTGGACCCTGTTGGGGCGATCATGCGAGGACCCAATGCCGCCATTTCCGCCGCGGTGTTGAGTTCCGTAGTCCAGTCAGGACCAGCTCCTGGGCAACATCCGCACCGATTCGTCCTGCACGCCGAGTGTCGCATCACTACAGGACGAGGCGGCAGGGGACGGAGCACAGTTCTTCGATGGAGCGCGCGGTATTTGGCCTATTCGACCCGGCAGAGTGCACCGATTCGCCGCTTGCTCCCCCGCGACGAAGAGTTCTCGAAGGGAGTGAGTAGGCAGGGCACTCCGTTCATTATGAAGAAAAAGTGATAAACGGTGATATTCCGTTGATGATTGACAGTCTGTCA
>CAZRPQ010000449.1:0-2413 GCA_964601725.1 uncultured Salinivenus sp.
TACATCAAATACCTCGGCGCGGCACTGGGGATCATCGGCGGGTTCATCATCTGGGCCCCCGCCGTTGCTCTTCTCGTGTTTACCGGGCTCGGCCTCGCCATCTATGCGCTGGATGAGATCCTGTACCGTTCTCGGACAGACGCCGCAACAACCGCGTAAGGAGTACGTGAAGAGAACTCCTCCGGACGCCCGCCGTGCCGGTCGAAGCAGGGTGGCCGCAACTGGAGCTGGATCCGTTTCAGGCCCCCGGCCCGCCCTCTCCTAGCGTTCCTCCTCACGGCCTCGCTTCTGTCATGAACACCCACGAGCCCCTCTCCGGCGTCGACGCGGCCTGGCTGCGCATGGACGACCCGACGAATTTGATGACGATCACGGCCGTCCTCGTGCTCGAGGATCCGATGGACGTGGAGACGCTCACGGAACTCCTGGAGGAGCGGTTCCTCGGTTTCATGCGGTTTCGGCAGCGCGTCCGCGACCCTGAGGGCTCCCCCTACTGGGAGCTCGATCCCCACTTCAGCCTCGACCAGCACGTGCGCCGCTCGGCCCTGCCCGGCGATGCAGGACGGGCCGAGCTTAAGGAGCGGGTGAGTGATCTAATGAGCGATCCGCTCGACCGGGAGAAGCCGCTCTGGCAAATGCAACTCATTGAGGAGTATCGGGGCGGAAGCGCCATCATCGCGCGCCTGCACCACTGCATCGGGGACGGCATGGCGCTGCTGCAGGTGCTGCTGTCCCTGGCCGACGAGTACTTCGATCCCACCCGCTTCCCCTCCACCGACGATCGCCCCGGGCTCCTGCCCGGCGCCGTGCGCGGTGCGATTAAGACCCTTCAGGGCACCGTCGCGACGGGCCGGCGCCTGCTTACCGAAAGCGCAAAGTCCCTCGTCAGCCCGTCCCGCGCCCTGCGGCGCGCGAAGCAGGGCCTGAGCGTCGGGGCGGCGCTGTCGAAGTTTCTCTCCCTCCCCCCCGACTCGGAGACGCCGCTCAAGGGCGAGCTCGGCGTGGCCCAGCGGGCGACATGGTCCGAGCCCATCGACCTCGCGAGCGTCAAGCGCATCGGAAACGTCGTGGACGCCAAGGTGAACGACGTGCTGCTCGGGGCCGTAACGGGCGCGCTGCGGTACTACCTGGCGTCCCGGGACGAGTCGACGGACGCGGAGATCACACGGGCCCTAATTCCGGTCAATCTCCGCCCGCTGGAGCAGGCCTTCGAGTTGGGCAACCGCTTCGGGCTCGTGTTTCTGGACCTGCCCGTTGGCCTTGACGACCGCCTCAAGCGGGTGCTGACGGTCAAGCAACAGATGGACGAAATTAAGGGATCGGCGGAGGCGGTCGCTGCGTTCGGCGTCCTGGAGGGGCTCGGCTACGTCCCGCTGAGCGTAGAGGACCAAGCCGTGCGCCACTTCAGCAACAAGGCCAGTGCGGTGATGACGAACGTGCCGGGGCCGCAGGAACCGCTGCACATGAAGGGGCGTCGCGTGCAGCACATCATGCCGTGGGTGCCGCGGGCTGGGCACGTGGGCCTGGGCGTCAGCATCTTCAGCTACGACGGGGCGGTGCGGCTCGGCATCGCCTGCGACGCAGGCCTGATTCCAGACCCCGACACGATCATCGACGGCTTTCAGCACGAGTTCGACCAACTCGCCGACGGCCTGCTGTCCGCCTCCGAGAGGGCCGACTCCGCAGTGCCGGCATCTCAGCCAGAGGTCCCCGACGAGGACGAGACGTCGTCCCCCTCAGATTGAGAGTCCTCCACGGCCTGGGTAAGCTGTGCAATTCGATCACTGAGCGTGTCGATCCGTGCGCGCAGATCCTCAACCTCCTCGCGACGGGGCACGCCGACGCGCTGGAGGATGTCGTTCACCTCGTCGCGCACTCGTTCTTCAATGGCCTCGACCGTCGCCTCGCCGTCCTCCAGCTGCTGCACCTGCTGCGCCGTGGCCTCCCTGCGCTTGCGCTGGGCCTGCTCCCACGACTTGCCCTCCTCCACGAGCGCGTCGAACACCTTCGAGCCGGCCTTCCGGGCCACGGCAAAGACCCCGAGCCCGGCCCACCACGCGGTGCGTGCGCCGCGAATTGCCCCTGACACAAGCGCCCCGGGCCCCGGAAGCCCGAGGCCGGACGACGACCGGGACTGGCCGCTTGAAGACTCGGTTCGTTCACGTCGTTCTTGGTTCGAGCCGCGGGTGACGTTGATTGTGGGACCGTCGTCACTCATTGGTTGAAGCCTGGAGTTTGCGTTCGAAGAGACTGACGTGCTGGTGCCCGGCGGCCCGGATCCCTGCCGTCGTGCATCGGGAGGGCTATTCTTCGTCCTCCCCCACAAACGGGTCCTCCTGCGTGATCGTCCCGTCCGGCAGTTCGAAATACAGCGTGCCATTTCGGGAATACGCGTTCGGAATGCCGAGCCGAC
>CAZRPQ010000450.1:0-2408 GCA_964601725.1 uncultured Salinivenus sp.
CTCGTCCAAGTCGGCGTTGGTCCCGTCCGCCCGAGGCGCGGCGCCGTACCGGAGACGAACACAGGGACAGGGACGTGATCGCACGCACTTCATTCCGTCCCGCCGCGGCCCCTGCCAAACCCCCTCCTTCGACTCACAGAGCTCGGCAGAGCCTAGGGGCTCGGGAAAGTACGGAGCACCTCTCTCGTAAACCTCATCCGTTAGAGCACACCATGATGCGGGAAAATCTGTGGTTGGATGGGAGGGGTGTCAGGGTTTCGAAACGAAACCCCCGAGGCAATGAGACACGGGACGCCGGCCTCTTCCCCATTTTCCCCTTCTGTATCCCACTCTTTCGGAGCCCCTGTGCGAAAAAATGTGATCTGATAGATGCATTTTCTGGGGAGATCGGGCCAAAAGGCGGGGGAGAGGCGCATCATCCGGCGTCTTTGACGAGTCTCGCAGGTCTTTTCCTCCTTCGACTCTGCATAATGTAATCTAAAAGATTAAAAGGAACGGATCTTGTGGATTAGTAGGGCACAGCACAATGCTCTGCAAATCCTCCCCTGACGATGCGTTCCTGGTCCGCCCTCTCAATAATGCTCACACTCGTCGGCGCAAGTCTTTCGATGCCCGCAGCCGCAGTGGGACAGACGTTTGCCTACGCTGAGGAGTGCATCACGAACGTCAACAACGCAACGGTCCACGTTCCGGCCGAGGCGGCTCCCACCCTTCCGGACGGTACGCCGGTGGAGCCGGGCGACACGCTGGCCGTGTACACCGACGCAGGGACCTGTGCGGGGTATGGGGTGTGGGAGGACGCCACCGGCGTGACCCTGGCCGCCGCCGGGTCCGATTCGGTCGACGTGTCGGACGATGGGTACACGACGGACGACGCGCTGCGGTTTGAGGTTTTCGACGTGTCGGCCGGAGAAGCAACCGATGTTGGTTTGGGTACCACGTTCGCGCCGTGCGACAGCATTGGGGTGCCTGTCTGTGCCGAGGGGGGCTACGGGGACGGGACCTTCCACCAGGTGTCGGGATTTGACTCGGCGGTGACGCGGACACTCGCGCTGGCGGAGGGCTGGAACTTTATCTCGATGCCGGTGCAGTCGAGCCTCTCGTTTGAGACCCTGCTGCCGTCGTGCTCCTCCGGGTTCTTTTACACGCCCGGAGAAGGCTATGTAACGATCGGCAGCGACGAGTCCCTTCCGGTCGGACAGGGAGCAGTCGTTCAGTGTGAAGCGGACACCACGAGCGTGACCGGCTCCCCTGCGGCTCCGAGCATCGAGGTCGAAGCGGGGTGGAATCTCGTCGGGAGCATTGAGGATACCGTCGCCGTCGACGCGATCACCACGTCTCCGAGCGGAATTGTGGAGTCAGACTTCTTCGAGACGACCCCCGGGGGATACCAGATTGCGACGGAGCTTCGGCCGGGCGAGGGCTACTGGGTCAACATTGCGGAGGCCGGCACGCTCGACGTGTCGGGGCAGTTGTCCTCGCTGGTAAGCGCGACCACGGCGGCCACGAGCACGCTTGAAGACGCGAATCGCCTTTTGTTTGTCGACGCGACGGGCCGGCAATCCGCGCTGTGGCTGAAGGAGGGGCTGACCAAAAAACAGCGCGCCCGCTTCGAGCTGCCCCCGGTGCCGCCGGGCGAGCGGTTTGACGTGCGGTTCGCGAGTGGGTATGGGGCCGCCCCCTTCGCCTCGGACGAGACGTCCGGGTCCTCGGCGCAGGGACAGCAGGTGCAGCTTCAGGGAGCGACGTTTCCCATCGAAGTTCGGCTCGAGACGAACGGCGAGGGCCGGCGCTTCGACATTACGGCCGGGGAGGAAGCATTTACGCTGTCCGAGGACCGATCGTCCGTCCAAATTCAACAGGCGACGGGCCCGCTTGCGGTCGCGGCGGCGCCGGCTCCGGAGGAGTTCCGGCTCGGCAAAGCGTCTCCGAATCCGATTCAAAATCAGGCCAAGCTGGAGTACGCGCTCCCCGAACAAACGGAGGTCTCCATTACTGTCTACGACGTGCTGGGGCGGCAGGTGGCGCGGCTCGTGGAGGGGGAGCATCCAACGGGCCTCCACGAGACGCAGCTGAAGGCACGCACGCTTGCAAGCGGGAAGTACTTTGTGCGGATGCAGACGGAGTCGTTTCAGAAAACGAGACCGTTGACCGTGGTTCGATAGATGAACAGTTCGGCCGGGTTCAATCTGGGTCTCCTCGACCTTCTACGCGATCGGCCCCCTGGTCGGGAGAACGTGAGGATCCGTTCAGCGACCCAGGCTCCCACCAGTTTGCCCCACGGGCGTACTCGTCGAGCAATCGGGGGGCGTCAATGCCGGAGACGGAAACAGGCGGGGCTATTTCTCAGAAGAGCGAGTACACGTCCCCGGAGCCACATTCGAAGGGCCGGACGTCCCCTTGGCGTA
>CAZRPQ010000451.1:0-2396 GCA_964601725.1 uncultured Salinivenus sp.
AACGCCGCCGACAACGCCGCGCTGCTGGCCGTGCAGATCCTCGGGACAGACGACCCGGACCTGCGCGCACAAATGGCCGAGTACAAGGCGAACCTCATCGAGAAGGTGGAGGAGATGGACGAGCGGGTGCAGAAGCGATCGAGCACCGATTGAGACCTACGTTTCCGTTGTTAGTGCCTGTTTGACATGAGCTTTCGCAGACGTGCGATCGTCCTGGCAGTGCTCCTGCTCGCGGGGGGATGGGGAGTCGCCCCCACGTTCGCGCAGCAGCAACCGGTTCCTCCCTCCCAACAGCACGCGTCGGTTCAGACTCTCTCGGCCGTCGCGATGGAGACACTGCCGTCCGTGAACGTGGCGGCCCTCCGGGCCGACGACCAGGAGCGCTCTGGTCGGATTGGGCCGTATCGCTATGGCAAGACCGTCGATACTGATTTTACTCCGGACCGCCACGGCACCTGGGAGCAGCTTCCCTCAGGACGGTGGCTGTGGCGCCTGCGCGTTCGATCGCGGGACGCCGTCTCGCTGAGCGTCGGCTTCTCGCAGTTCCAGTTGCCGGACGGAGCCACCCTCTATTTGCACGGCCCCGGCGAGACAGCCGTCCATGGCCCCTACACGGCGGACGACGCGACCGCGGGGGCGCACTGGACCCCTCTCATACGGAGCGAGCGACTCATTCTTGAGCTGGAGGTGCCCGCCAACCGTCGCTCGGCGGTAGGACTCCGCGTTGCGAAGGTCGGGCACGGCTACCGGGCGCTCCCCGGCCGCGGAGACGCTGTACCTTCAAAATCGGGCAGCTGCAACCTCGACGTGGCCTGCAACGAGGCCGACCCCTGGCGCAAACAGGTCCGGTCGGTCGGGCGATATACGTACGAGTCCGACGGGATCACCTACCTCTGCTCCGGCGCCCTGATCAACAACACCGCGGAGGACAAGACGCCGTACTTCATGACAGCCGAGCACTGTATTTCCACCCCGGAGCAGGCCTCGACGATGGTCTTTTACTGGAACTACCAGAACCAAACGTGTCGCACCCAGGGCACTCCCGAAAATGGCTCGGTCACGGATGACAACCCTGGAGACCAGACTTCCTCGGGGGCCGTGCTCCGGGCCCGGTCCGGCAACTGGCACCAGATGAACCAAATCCTGGGTAAACCGGATCTGACCCTCGTCGAAGTCGACGATGAGATTCCGGACAGTTACGCCCTGTACTTCAGTGGGTGGAGCCGGGCAGGAGCGGCCACGGCAGAGGCAACCACCATCCATCATCCGAGCGGCCACGGAAAACGGATCAGCTTTGACACCGATTCCTCAGCCGTTGCAGGCTTTGGGAAGAACGATGAAGGCGACACCCATCTTCGAATCGGCGATTGGGAACTGGGCACCACCGAGGGGGGGTCCTCTGGAGGGCCACTCTACGACTCTGAACAACGCATGGTCGGCGTGCTGTCGGGGGGCTTTGCCGGCTGCGAGGGGGGCGGGACGGACGATAACAACGAACCCGACTGGTACGGCCGCCTCGCCCCAGGCTTCGAAACCGGTGACTACAATGGGATGACCCTTGCCGACGTGTTGGACCCCCAAAACACCGGACAGGAAGCGCTCGACGGACTCCCCCAAACGGAACAGGTTGATTTTACGCGGCCGGCCCCAATCCAGAACCTTCGAATCAGCCAGGTGGACACTCGGGAGCAAACAGTCACTCTGCGGTGGACGGCCACAGGGGACGACGACCGGTCCGGATCGGCCCAGCGATACGACCTGCGGTTCGACACGACCCGGATCGAGTCGGCGGCGGACTTCCAACGGGCACAGTCCATCTCGTCTCCCCCCGTGCCGTCAAAGGCCGGCCAACCCGAAACGGCGGTGATTGGCGAGTCCGATGGGTTACGCCCGGACCGCAGCTACCATTTTGCGGTCGTCGCAGAAGACAACGCGGGGAACCGATCTCCTCGGACTGTTTCCGAGCGCAAAGCCATCCTCGTAAAGGACATTGAGATCGAAAAGGGCGGCATTACCGCGGGCGCGAATCAGTCGGTCTCCGAGATTCGGTTCGTCCTCAACGAGACCCAAGAGCTGCGCGTAACCCTCTATGACGTGCTCGGACGGCGGGTCCGCGTTCTTCGCGAGCGAGGCGGCCCAATGATCGAGGAAGGCTTCGAGCAAACGATTCGATTTCGGACGCGCTCACTCTCCAGCGGCCCCTACTTCCTTCACTTCAGGGGCGAGCGCTTCGCGACGACCCGCAAGATCGTGGTCGTGAACTGATCCGGTCGGGGCGCTGTCTCGCGGCTCCGCTTATGCTTAGGCCTTCTCCTTTTCCGCGGGCAGGATGCGCGCAAAGCGGCGCTTCCCCACCTGAAGGACGAACGGGGCCTCTTCTGAGACATCGATGTACC
>CAZRPQ010000452.1:0-2384 GCA_964601725.1 uncultured Salinivenus sp.
ATCGTGAGCTTCCGGTACCTGCCGGTGGACCTGCTGCCGGAGATCGAGTACCCGCGCGTGACGGTCTACACCAACTACCCGAACGTGGGCCCGGAGGAGATTGAGAAGATCATCACCGACCCGGTGGCCAATGCCGTCTCCGGCGTGCCCAACGTGGAGCAGATGACCTCCAACTCCGACCAGGGCGGGAGCCGGGTAAATCTCGAGTTTGCGCAGGGCACCGACCTGAATGCCGCGGCCAACGACGTGCGCGCCGCCCTGGACCGCATCCGCGACGAGTTGCCGGTGGAGGCGGAGCCGCCCGGAATCTGGAAGTTTGACCCCAACAGTCAGGAAATCGTCTCGATTGCGGTCGAGTCGAGTCGCGATCTGGAGTCGCTCACGCGCCTCATGGAGCGCGACCTGGGCCGTCGCTTCGAGCAGGTGCCGGGCGTGGGGACGCTGAACATCCGGGGCGGCATTTACCGCGAGGTGCAGGTCAACATTGAGCGGGAGCGACTGCGCGCCTACGACATGTCCGCCGCCGAGGTGCAGCAAGCGATTGCGCAGTCGAACACGGCGCTTCCCGGCGGCAATGTGAAGGAAGGCCTCAATGATCTGTACGTGCGGACACAGGGGGAGTACAAATCGCTGGATGAGATCCGCCGCACCGTCGTCACGAGGGCAGAGGGGGCCCCGGTCCGCGTCTCGGACGTGGCCGAGGTGGTCGACGGCTACGAGGACCTCCAGCGCATCACCGAGTTGAACGGTGTGCCCGTCGTGCGGCTCGAGATTCAGAAGCAAAGCGGGGCCAACACCGTGACCGTGGCCGAAAACATCCGGGAGGTGGTGAGCCGAATTAACGCCACCCGCTCGGACGTTGCGCTAACGGTGGTCAGCGACCAGAGCAACTTCATCCGCCAGTCCATCAACAACGTCCAGAATTCGGCCATCTGGGGATCGCTCCTGGCCATTCTGGTGCTGTACCTCTTCCTGCGCAATGGGTCGACCACCTTCATCATTGCGCTGTCGATCCCGATTTCGATCATCGCCACGTTTGCCCTCCTCTTCTTCAACGACCTCTCGCTGAACCAGATGACATTTGGGGGGCTGGCGCTGGGGGTGGGATTGATTGTGGACAACGCAATCGTGGTCTTAGAAAACATTATCCGACAACGGGAGGAGAATGGGCGCTCCCTAAAGGAGGCCGCCTCGATCGGTACGCGAGAAGTAGCCGGCGCCATCGTGGCGTCTACGCTGACCACCTCCGTCATCTTTCTCCCCCTGGTGTTCGCCCGCACCACCACGGCGGCGCTCTTTCAGTCGCTGGCCCTGGTCGTCGTCTTTGCCCTCGTCTGCTCGCTGCTGGTGGCCCTGACGCTGGTCCCCATGCTGTCGAGCCGGTTCTTAACCGTGGAGGCTGGTGAGGAAACGGCAGATGAGGACACGTCGAAGTCCTGGTTCCAGCGGGCGTTCGCGCGCCTCGAGAACCGCTACTCGGACTTCATCGACTACACCCTCGGGCGGCGATGGGTCGTGTTCGGCGTGACGACGGTGTTGTTGATCGGCTCCGTCGCCCTGTGGCCCATGATCTCGATTGAGCTCGCGCCGCAGACCGACGCCAATCAGATCGACGTGGACCTGGAGATGGCGCAGGGGACCAACATCGCCGTGGTCATGGAATATCTGGACGAACTGGAGCGGAAGGTGAAGCCCATGCTGCCGGAGGACGAGGTCGAGAACTTCGCCAAGCAGGTGCAGCCCTGGGGCGCCGAGGTCGAAATTCAGCTCAAGTCGGCCGACGAGCGCTCGGTCAACACCTTTGCCCTGGCCGACTCCATCCGCTCCGAAGTGCTCGGGCAAGTCCCGGGCGCCGACCTCCGGGTCAGCGCCCAGTCCGGCCTCTGGGTCCTGCGGCGCGTCTTCAGCACGGGGGGCGGCACCCAGGACCTTCAGGTGGAACTGCGGGGATATGACCTCGAGCGCGCCCGCAAGATCGCCCAGCGCATCCGCGGGCGCCTGGAGAGTGTCGAGGGCGTGGCCAGCGCCCGCTCGGGCCGGCGCGAGGGACGCCCGGAGCAAAACATCCGCTTCCTCCGCGACAAAATCTCGTCGCTGGGGCTGAGTGTCCAGGAGGTGGCCCAGGCCGTCCAGACGAACGTGGGCGGAAGCCGCGCGGCCGCGTACCGGGATGGAGGCGATCAATTCCCGATCACCGTGCGCCTGCGCCCGGAGGATCGCCTCTCGGTGCAGGACCTCGACAACGTGTCGATCCGGACCCCCGACGGGCAGTCCGTACCCATCTCGTCCCTGGTCAGCATGGACCGGGGCCGGGGCCCCACCGAAATCCAGCGCATCAACGGACAGCGCGTCACCTACATCTCGGCCAGCCTCACCAGCGACGC
>CAZRPQ010000453.1:0-2377 GCA_964601725.1 uncultured Salinivenus sp.
TACCAGATGGACCCGGCCAACGGTGAGGAGGCCGTCCGCGAACTCATGCTCGACCTCGACGAGGGCGCGGACATGGTGATGGTGAAGCCGGCCCTCCCCTACCTCGACGTGATCCGCCGCGTGCAGCAGCACAGCGACGTGCCGGTGGCCGCCTACAACGTGAGCGGCGAGTACGCCATGATCAAGGCCGCCGCCCAGAACGGCTGGCTCGACGGCAAGGCCTGCGCGATGGAGGCGCTCACCGGGATCCGCCGCGCCGGGGCCGACGTGATCCTCACCTACTTTGCCGAGGACGCCGCCCGCTGGCTTTCCGAATGAGGAATTTGGACTGTGGAGTGGGGACTGGGAAAACGTGCTCTACCACGGTAGGCGATCTTGAGGGGTTGGCACCAAAACCTCATGATTCATGCACTCATGAAGCCACTCACAGATCTAAGCAATGCCGCCTGAAGACCAGCTGACGCGGCGAAAAAGACCTTCCGTTCCTCCAATCATTTCCAGAGCTTCACGTCATCGGTCTTTTGTCTCCTCCTTCCCGTTTCGTAACTTCGCGGTAGTATTCCAAACTTCAAGCTCTAAATTCCACACCCGAGCCGATGGCAGTTGAAATTTCCCACATCGACTACAGCGATCTCTCCGGCGGTCTCGTCCGCATGATGGACCGGTTCAAGGACGAAGGCACCCTCACCGGCGACATCGAAGACGACGACCGACTACGGGAGGACCCGAACGCCGCCCTCCTCGGCCTGCTCTACGACCAGCGCGTCCGGGCCGAATCCGCCTTCACCGGTCCCTTGCGGCTTAAAGACCGTCTCGGTCACCTCAACATGGGGGACATCGCCGAGATGGACTTTGACGAGTTCCAGGACCATTTTTCCGAGTCGCCCGCCGTGCACCGCTTCGTCAACAAGATGGCGGAGAACACCCAGAAGGTGGCCGCTCACATCGCCGAGGAGTACAACGGCAATGCGGCGAGCATGTGGAACGATGGGGCGGACCTGGACACGGTGGAGAAGCGACTCCAGAAGCTGCCCGGCTTCGGCCCGGCGAAGGCATCCAAAATCAAGTATGTCCTCCACTACTTTGGCCACCGCGACTTCTCGGAGGAGTAGTCGGCATTACTTGGCGACTGTAGAGTGAGGACCTGCGGTTTCAATGTCCTCTGTACTGTCCTCTTCGCCCGGCTTCGCTCCGGGCGGCGGCTGGTCAAGGTCCTTCTGCTCGAGGTTGCGCCGAATCGACGCCTGGCCTGAGGACGATACGTATCTATAGGCCGCCGCCACCCCGAGGTTGAAGAGCGCGGCGCCCACCCCCAGGGCCGCCCCGAGGTATCGCGGCCCGGAGAGGGACAGCCGAATCATGACCGTGGCCGCGGCGAACCCGGAGTTGCGAAACACCACATGATACGTCGCGCTGTAGCGGAGCGAAATGAGGACGATGAGCACGTCGCTGAAGATGAGAATCGTGTAGAACGCGTTGAAGAACGGAATGGACTCGTTCCCCGTGGCGAGCAGGACGGCGGCGTACCCGCTCATTCCGAACAGAATGACGAGCAGTATATTTGCGACCAGCTTCTTCTGCGCGACAAAGGAGTGCTGCTCGCCCTCCGTCTGGGTGATGGACTGGTGCTGCTGTAACTTGTAGAAGAAGCCCAGCGTCAGAAAGATGAGGAGGGCCGCCGTGGCGTCCACGACGAGGTACTGCACGGCTTCCAATCCCTCCTCCATGCCCCAACGGATGGGCTCCTCCTCAAACTTCACGAGCTCCTTGAAGGAGCGACGGATCAGGATCAGCGAGAACACTTCGAACTGCTTGCCCGCCGTGTCGGCCACACTCGTGGCGAGCCCCACAACCAGCCCGACGAGCTCGACCACCAAAAACAGCGTAAAGGCGACGTCGATCGCCTTGAAGTGATTGGTGGACATCGACTCAGCGACCGAGGCGGGCAGCACCCCCAACCGGTTGAGCTCGATCATGCCCAGCGAGACCACAAACCCGCCGACGAGTACGATGGCCACGAAACGACGGGCCTGAGATCCCTCCCACCAAGACTCGAAGGCGTCGAAGGCGCGGCTGCTGACGCGGAGAAAGGAGCGGACGATGTTCATGAAAACCCGCATGCGCCTTCAAAGACTATTAGAGGTGAAGATATTCTACAGAAAGCGGAGAACGTGAGTTTGACGGTGTCCCGAATTCTCCCAACACCGTCACATTCCGAGGTCTCCACGGATACTCACACACATTCCGTATCATGAGCTCGGCATTCTCCGAGGTCTGCTTTTCTCCTTCCACGAAGGCTCTGCCCAGCCATAACGTTCAACTCTCGGTGGCATTTCAAGTCTGTGAGTTAGGGTCCAGAAGCCGTGCGGCCCTCAAA
>CAZRPQ010000454.1:0-2374 GCA_964601725.1 uncultured Salinivenus sp.
TGGCCGATGGTGTAGAAGGGGTACCCGTCGTGCTCGCCGACCACGGTGCCGTCGCTGAGGACGAACTTGCCCCCGCTTACCTCCTCCTCCAGACCGTCGACCCGATCGCGGAGGAAGCGGCCATAATCGTTGTCCGGAATGAAGCAGATCTCGTAGGAGTCCGGCTTGTCGGCCACACTGAGGCCGAACTCTTCCGCCATCTCGCGGATCTCGGGCTTCTCGTACTCACCGAGCGGAAAGATGGAGCGGGCCAGATGCTCCTGCGGCAGTCCCCAGAGCGCGTAGCTCTGGTCCTTATTGCGGTCTTTGCCTCGGCTCAGGACGTACCGGTCCAGGTCGTCGTCGTGCCGGACGTTGGCGTAGTGGCCGGTGGCGATGTGCTCGCAGTCCAGGTCGTCGGCCCGCTGCAGGAGTGCCGCCCACTTGATGTGCGTGTTGCAGAGCACACAGGGATTGGGCGTGCGCCCCGAGAGGTATTCGTCGGTGAACCGCTCGATGACCCAGTCGCCAAACTCTTCTCGGATGTCGACGACGAAGTGGGTGAGGCCGTGCTTTGTGGCGACGACGCGCGCATCGTTCATCGACTCGATCGAGCAGCACCCCACTTCTTTGCCGTCGCGCCCGCCGCTGGTGGAGTAGTCCCATGTCTTCATGGTGATGCCGATGACCTCGTAGCCGCGCTCGGCTAGCAGAACAGCCGTCACGGAGGAATCGACGCCGCCACTCATGGCGACGAGTACGCGTCCTTTCTTGCTCATGGCGAGTGGAACTTCACATTGGTGACTTCGAATCCCCGTGTTTGCGGAGTTAGAAAAAACCTGCTCGTGCGGCAAGGCGTTCCGTTCGCGGAGGACCTCAGCCCGCCTCCCCCCGAATGGCCGCTGAGATTCAGAGCTTATATACGGAGGCCCCTGTCCCACCGTCCGATGACGACAGCCGACCGGGCGCCGGGAGGCCCGTCCGACCAAAACGGGAGCGGAGCGAGGAAGTGCCTAGAATGCACGTCGAACCACTCTGGACGACGGCATCCCGACCTCAAAACGACGGAGTCCTCCTGTTTTTGCTCCTCACGCGAGGGGAAAAGAATCTCTGGCCCTCTCTTCAGACAATGTTCGCCTGTCTTCAGACAATATTTGCTTGTACCACGTCCCGGGAAGACGGATGTTAGAACTGTCGCCTCCTTCCGAGACCCTCCTGTTTGTGCCCCATGTCCACGTCGACCTCTACGTCCCGCAGTACCGTAACAACTCCTCTGGCCCCGGCGGCCATCGGCCCGTACAGCCAGGGCATCCTCGTCGACGACCGGCTCTACGTGTCCGGCCAGATCGCAATCGACCCGGACACCGGGAGCATGATCGACGGCTCGATCGAAGCGGAAACCGAGCGTGTGCTCGACAACATTGAAGCGATCCTGAAGGCCGCGAGCATGTCCTTCGAGGACGTCGTGCGGTGCGAGGTCTTTATGACCGACGTGAACAACTACGCGCAGATCAACGAGGTGTACGCGCGGTATTTCAATGAGAAGCCGCCGGCCCGACAGGCCGTTCAGGTAGCGGCCCTGCCCCGCAACGCGCGGGTCGAGATCTCCTGCGTCGCCGTTCGGTAAACGGCGCCGAGAGGAACCAGGGCACCTCGGCTCAGATCCCTTCCACTTCGAGCTGATAGTAGACGACGGCCCGCACCATCCCTCCGCTGCTTGAATCTTCTGCGTCGAACTCGGCGAACACTCGCTCCTGACCGCTCTTCACGGCGTCCGTCACTCTCGTATTGCGGGCCGTGGTCTCCTCGCCCGAGTCGAGTTGAACGTTCGCGATGCGGGGACCACCCGCGTCCGTCCCCAGATAGAGCACTCCCGAGAGTGTATTGGTCGACAGCCGTTCGACTGACACGCTGTCGACCCGCGCCGATACCACGTCGGTTCGGCTAGCCCCCAAATTTTCGGAGAG
Organism: uncultured Salinivenus sp.; assembly: GCA_964601725.1. Taxonomy (GTDB): domain Bacteria; phylum Bacteroidota; class Rhodothermia; order Rhodothermales; family Salinibacteraceae; genus Salinibacter. The sequence continues at coordinate 1,947 of CAZRPQ010000454.1, forward strand.
AATGGCATCGAGGTCGTCCGACTGGAGGCTGGAGAGGGCCTCTACCTGTCCCCCATCGGTCACGTCGTCCCCGGTGTACTCGAACCGGTGCCGGACGATCGGTGGGATTGTGGAGTTTGCATTCAGAATGGCCGTATTGCCCGCCGACGCGAGGTCGCAGCTGGTCAGCACGAGTCCTGCGGCGAGCAGTCCGAGCACGACGGAGGTCCGGATCAGGGTCTTTGCGAAAGGGGTCATGAGACGTTGAGAATAGAGACACTGAGGGACGACGAGGACCTCCGTTCTGTGCCCGAACGAAGGGAGAGGACGCTCTCTGTCCACGAGACGACACATGCACCGCCTCACTCACTCGAGACGATTCCCTTGTTGTACTTGTTCTTGTACTTCCGAACGGCACGGAAGATGGCACTCGCCAGGTAGGTCTGTCC
>CAZRPQ010000455.1:0-2373 GCA_964601725.1 uncultured Salinivenus sp.
ACACTCCCGTATACGTCCTCCTCGGTGCCACCGGCGGCATCGGCACCGTCGTCGCGCACCGCCTCGCCGACGACGGCGCTCAGCTCATTCTCGGTGCCCGCACCGAACGTGACGTGAAAGACCTGGCCGCCGAGACGGGCGGTGATGCGGTGCCCCTCGACGCGACCGAGTTCAGTGAGGTTCAGGACGCGGTCTCCCACGCCACAGACACGTACGGCCGCCTCGACGGAATCGTGAACTTTGTGGGATCGGTGCTGCTCAAGCCCGCCCACCTTACCAGCATCGACGAGTACCAGACACAGATTGAGAAGAACCTCGACACGGCCTTCAACACCGTGAAGGCCGCCGGGCGGCCCATGATGCGCAGTGGGGGGTCGATCGTGCTCATGGCCTCGGCCGTCTCGCGGACCGGCCTCAAGAACCACGAAGCGATCGCCGCGGCGAAGGGCGGCGTGACGGGCCTCATGCGAGCGGCGGCCGCGACCTACGCCGGCCGGGACATCCGCGTAAACGCCGTGGCACCGGGGCTCATTGGTAGCGGGGAGGAGTCCACGAGTCGCATGTCGGAGCAAATCCTCAGCTCCGAGGCGGGCCGCAAGCAGTCCGAAAGCATGCATGCCCTGGGGCGCGTGGGGGAGCCCGAGGACGTAGCACCGGCCGTGACCTGGCTCCTCGACCCCGAGACCACCTGGGTGACCGGACAGGTCATCGGCGTCGACGGCGGCCTCGGCACGGTGCGGGCGGGATAGGGGAGGGGGTTCAGTCGCGAGTTATGACTCACGAGTTATGACTCACGACTCTCGTGATTCCCGCTTCACACGTCCCGCACGAGCGCTCTACACCGACGCCGCCTCCGAGCTTCCCTATGAACACGCTTGCCCTCGTCCTTCGCGACCAGCTTGACCGCACCGCGACGGTGCTCGACGCCCTAGACCCGTCACGCGACGCGGTGGCCATGACCGAGGCCGACGTGAACCGGGGGCGGTTTCCGGACCACAAGCAGCGGCTGGCCCTCGGGTGGGCGGCAATGCGCCACTTCCGCGACGACCTGCGCGAGCAGGGCTGGACGGTGCACTACCAGCCGGCCGACGCCCCCGATCGGGCCGACAATGCGTCCGACTTTCTGCGACAGCAGATTGCGGAGCATCAGCCCGAACGCGTCGCCGTCACCGAGCCGGGGCGGTTCGAGGTCCTGGAGTCCATCGAGCAGGTGTGCGAGAAGGCGGGGGTCGAGTGCACGGTGCACGCCGACGATCACTTTCTGGCGACGCACGACACGTTCGAACAGTGGGCAGAAGGCCGGAAAGAGCTCACGCTGGAGTACTTCTACCGCGAGCGGCGCCGCGAGTACGACGTGCTCGTGACCGACGACGGCGACCCGGTGGGCGGGGATTGGAATTACGACGACGACAACCAGGAGAGCTTCGGGGCCGACGGGCCCGGCATGATTCCGGACGGACCCACCTTTGAGCAAGACGCGACGACGGAGGCGGTGCGCGATCTGGTGGCCGACCAGTTCGCCGACGCGCCCGGACAGCTCGACGACTTCCGATGGCCGGTGACGCCCGCCCAGGCCGAACAGGCCCTCGAGGACTTCATCGAGCACCGGCTGCCGCAGTTCGGCACGTACCAGGACGCGATGTGGACGGGACGTGCCTTTCTCTACCACTCGCGCCTCTCAGCCGCCCTCAACCTGAAGCTGCTCGACCCCATGGACGCGGTCCGGGCCGCTGAGCAGGCCTACCGCGACGACCACGCCCCCCTCAACGCCGTGGAGGGCTTTATCCGCCAAATTCTGGGCTGGCGCGAATTCGTCCGCGGCGTCTACTGGCTGCGCGGTCCGGAGTACGTGGAGCGCAACGCGCTGGACGCCACCGCGGACCTGCCCGACTTCTACTGGACCGGCGACACAGACATGAAGTGCCTGCAGGAGTGCGTGGGCCAGGTCCGCGAGCACGCCTACGCCCATCACATCCCGCGCCTCATGGTCATGGGCCTCTTCGGGCTGCTCTACGGCGTGGACCCGCAGCAGATGAACGAATGGCACGAGGCGATGTACATCGACGCCTGGGAGTGGGTCTCGACCCCCAACATGGTGGGCATGGCGCTCTACGCCGACGGGGGCGTGGTGGGCTCCAAGCCCTACACCGCGTCCGGGAAGTACATCAACCGGATGAGCAACTACTGCTCCCACTGCCGCTACGACCCGGACCAGGCCACGGGGGAGGACGCCTGTCCCTTCACGTCGCTCTACTGGAACTTCCTGGACCGGCATCAGGAGCAGCTCTCCGGCAATCGGCGCATGAACTTCCAGCTCGCCAACGTCCGCCGCAAGTCCGACGAGGAACTGGCGGCCATCGCGGAGCGGGTGGC
>CAZRPQ010000456.1:0-2369 GCA_964601725.1 uncultured Salinivenus sp.
GGCATCGACACGAACGGGCCGGCGTCGGCCACGAACAGGTTGTCCACGTCGTGGGCCTGGCAGTACGAATTCACGACCGACGTGTCCGGGTCCTCCCCCATGCGGGTCACCCCGGACTCGTGGATGATCTCGCCGGGGTTGGTAATTCCGTAGTCGTCCTCGCGGCCCGGCATGGTGCCCAGCGGCGTGCCGCCGGCCGCTTCGAGGATCTCGCGCCCCTTCTGCTGCATGTGCTTCACCTGGTTGAGTTCGGTGTCGCCCCAGGAAAAGTTGAAGCGCAGGACGGGAATACCGTACTCGTCGGTCGTCTCGGGGTCGATCTCGCAGTAGTTGTCCTCGCGGGCGATGCTCTCGCCCCGCCCGGAGAAGCCGACGACCGCCCCGTAGAGTCGGCGATAATCCTCTTTGAGTTGCTGGCCGTAGCCGCCTCCGCCCTTGCGGTCCGCGCCCGGCAGCTTGTCGTTGAGGTTCTGGATGCCGCCGCCAAAGCCGTACCCGGGCATGCCGCGACCGCCCCACGTCTCGAAGTGATACCCGCGCGGAAAGTCGAGATTTTGGTCGTAGGCCCACCACGGGATGTAGATGTGCATCCCGCCGACCCCGTCGCAGTTGTGGCCCGGCTGGTCGAGAAGCTCGGGAATGAGGCCCATGACGGTGGCGCCGGTAGAGTCCATCAGGTACTTGCCCACGGTTCCACTGGAGTTGGCCAGGCCGTTCGGGTGGCGCGGGGAGCTGGAGTTGAGCAGGAGCCGCGCCGACTCGCACGCGCTGGCGGCCAGCACCACGACGTCCGCGTTGACCGTGTGCTCGCGGCGGGTCTCCGTGTCGACGAACGACACGCCGGTGGCTCGGCCTTCCTTGTTCGTTCGAACCTTTCGGGCCATCGCATTGGTGCGCACGGTGAGGTTGCCTGTCTCAAGGGCGGGGTCGAGAAGCACCGGCGGGGCCGAGAAGTTCGAGTGTGTCGTGCAGCCCCGATTGCACTGCGCGCAGTAGTGGCAGGCCGCGCGGCCGTTGTGATCCTCCGTCAGGATGGACATGCGGGAGGAGAGAACGGGAATGCCAATGTCCTCGGCGCCCTGCTTGACGCGCTTCTCGTAGCAGCGCGGCTCCGGCGGATCCATAAAGACGCCGTCCGGCTCGTTGTAGAATCCGTCCTGGGAGCCGAAGATGCCGACGAGGCGGTCGAGCTTGTCGTAGTACGGCTTCAGGTCGGCGTAGTCGATGGGCCAGTCCTCCCCGTAGCCGTCGATGCTCTTGCCGTTAAAGTCGTCCGGGCCGAAGCGGAGAGAGATGCGGCCCCAGTGGTGGGTGCGTCCGCCCAGCATGCGGGCCCGAAACCATCGCCAGTCGGTGTCGCCGGTGGTGGTGTACGGCTCCCCGTCGATGGACCACCCGCCGAGACAGGCGTCAAACTCTCCGAAGGGACGGTCCTTGGTGGACGCCCCGCGGCGGGGCGACGAGTAGTTCCAGTCGAACATGGCCCCGTCCTCCCCGACGGACCACTCCGGCCCGGCCTCCAGCACCATCACGTCGGCTCCTTCTTCGGCCAGCACCTTTGCGGCCATGCTCCCGCCGGCTCCCGATCCTACGATGCAGACATCATACGTCTCGGGCGACTCTTGGATGACGGGCATACAACTACGGACGCTCTACGAAATACTGAGCCTACGAAATACGAAGCGGCACCCCTAAAGGGTAACGGGAGACGGGAGGAGGCGCAAGCGCAGCCGGGCGCGCGCCAGCCCCCACAGAAAACTTTGGAAGCGGTTCCTAATTTCTGTGCTCGTTGTTAGCCGGACTATCTTCACCTATTCTAGGTGATGGAAATACCGCCGGTTGGTTGCAAAATTTTGAATCGGTTTCGCGATTTTGCCATTTCGACCGTCGTCGACGTAGCGTCGGTCGGGATACTTGAACGTTCGGTTGTCGACCCGCGACCCAGACAAGGGGTTCGATCCGATGGTGTCTCCCTCTTCTTCTGAATTCGTGCTCTTCCGTGCTGCCTACCGGTTGGGCTCCACCGTTCGGGCACAGATTCCTGTCCTTCTCGTGCTTTGTGCGTTGGTCACCGGGACCGGCTGTACGGATCGTCCCTCCTCGGAGGAGGGGCTCGCCTTCGAGGAGGCAGCGCGCCCACAGGCCGACCTGCGCACGTACGCCATTCATCGCGCCACGGCCCCGATTGCCGTGGACGGTCGGCTTTCCGAATCGGACTGGGCCGCGGCCCCCTGGACGGCCGACTTTGTGGACATCGAGGGCGAGGACGCCCCGACACCCCGGTTCCGCACCCGCGCCAAAATGCTGTGGGACGACGAGGCCCTCTACGTGGCCGCCGAGCTTGAGGAGCCGGACGTGTGGGGCACCCT
>CAZRPQ010000457.1:0-2369 GCA_964601725.1 uncultured Salinivenus sp.
TCGTCGGCGACGAGCCCGGAGGCGGCGTCCCAGGTGCCTCCGAATACGAGCTGGTCGAGCGATTTGCGGGAGCGAGGCGCCTCCTCCGAGTCCCGGTTGCCCTCGCCTAGCGTCTTTGGATCGCCGAGATACCCCACCGCCAGCCCCGCCATCGGCTCGAAGCCGTCCGGCACGTCGTACGTCTCCCGCGCCACATCCTTCAAGATGCCCGCCATCTGGTGGACGTAGAGGTCCATCGACGTGGCCTGGAACGTCAGCGCAGCCGAGGCCGCCCCGACGTCGTGCGGCGCACACCGATTCGGGCCCCCATCCTCGGAGAACGCCTCTTTGTAAAAGGACATCATCAACACCGGGGCGTTCTCGGCCCACCCCTGATTCCATTCATTCAGACAGTGAAGCAGCCGATCGTATTCGTCGGGGTTTTCGTGTCGCGACGCCACCACGTAGCGCCAGGGCTGCTCGTTGTAGGACGACATCGTCCAGCGGGCCGCCTCCAGCATCCGCCGGATTTTCTCAGGCTCGACAGGACGATTCGCGAAGGCGCGCGGGCTCCAGCGCTCGGCGAACAGATTCAGGATGTCGTGGTCGGGGTCGGCAACTTTCTGAGGCTGGGGGGGCGCAAGGGTCTCCATAGACGGTGTAAGCAATGATGGATCGGTGCGGGAAGGAAATCAGCACTCACAGACCGAGATGGCCTGTGTCTCGTGCATCCATGCGCTTGAAAGTCCTTTTTGGAATGATTGTTTCAGATCTATGTGTCAGGATGTCGTAACGGCTCGCCCCCAGGTCGGACCCGCCCCCGGATCCAGAAGAGCAGGGCCGCTCATTTTGGAACGTTCGTTCCTCTACCGCTTTGATAGTTCGCACAGTGTCTTTCTCGGTTCCGTCCCGAAGCGATGCCGCGCTCGAAAGAATTCGACCCCGACGAGGTCCTGGACCAGGCGATGGAGCTGTTCTGGGAGCAGGGCTTCGAGGCCACCAGTGCCCAGGACTTGGTGGACCACACGGGCCTCAACCGGTCCAGCCTCTACAACACGTTCGGGAGCAAGCAGGAACTATACCTCCGCGCGCTCGACCACTACCGCCAGCAAGACGCGGATGCGTTTGGGCATCTCCTGGAGCAGTTCGACTCCGCCCGGGGTGCCATCCGGCACCTTCTGGAGCAGGCCCTCCCCGACGACGATCCGCGGGGCTGCTTTGTGGCGAACGCAACCGTGGAGCGGGCCCACTGTGACGAGGACACGCGGGCGGAGGCCTGCAAGGCACTCTCTCAGATGCAGGACGGGTTCGAGGCGCTCGTGGAGCGCGGGCAGGCGCAGGGCGAGATTCCCGCAGACCGGGACCCGGAGGCCCTGGCGCACTTCCTGGCGAACACGTATTTCGGCCTCCAAACGACCTCTAAGCTCTGCCTGCCGACGGACGTGTTCGACGACGTGGTAGCGGAGACGCTGCGGGCGCTGGGGTAAGTCGTTTCGCCCTCGCTTCAGGCGAGGATGCATGGGCGGGAGTTGAGGCGCCGTTCCCGAGAAGGCAACCTGCGCTCCGGGCCGATCGATTCGATTAATCGGGGACTACGTTCGCTCCTCAAGTAGCGCTGGCAGATCGTCGGGAAACGGGGCCAACAGGGAGTGCTCGGCCGCCGCGTTCCAGAGCCGGGGGTCGAACGTCGCGAACGTCACCGTCTCCGCCAGTTCCTCGGCCCACGTGAGCGCTGAAGCCAACTGGACCGCATCGTAGCCCCGCAGGTCTTGCTTGAACGCCATTTCTCCGGCCCGAACTCCGAGGCCCTCGGATGAAAGAGATCGGGCCAGTCGCCCACACGATCATCACGGGCAGAGTGTGCCTCTTCTTCCGTGAGCGTTTCCGTCCGGACGGCTTTTTTGAAAGCCGCTTCCGTTTCGGTACGGCCAATTGTGGTCATCCCTACGAGAGCAGCATTGCGCCGAAGATTCGCAACTGCCTCGGTTCCGAACTCGTCTGTCAGATACTCCTAGACGAGAGTACTTGCGTCGAGATACAGGGTCATCGTCGATCCTCAAGGAGCAAATTAGAACCCGTACGGTCTCCCTTCCCCTTCGCTTTAGGTTCAGGGGGAGAAAATTTCTTTCCGTTCCATTTTGCCATCCCGGACTCCCGAAGGGCCTGTAGCTTTTCTTCGCGGGAGCGGTCGTCTGCCTGGTCCGCTTCCCGCTTGTCTTGGGCTGGCACGAGACGCCCAGGGAGCCCCTCGCGGCACGTTCACTGCGGCCGCATGTATGAGGCAATCCGCAGCGCCCGTTCGGGAGAGCTTGCACCGACGAACGCCCAACTCCCAACGCTCAACCCTCAACGCCATGTCTCGCCACATCCCCGAGGCCGTCCGCCGCCGC
>CAZRPQ010000458.1:0-2368 GCA_964601725.1 uncultured Salinivenus sp.
CCGTGCCAGGCAATGAAGGCTCCCCCCCGGTACTTCTCGGGGAACTGATCGCCGTCGTAGAAAAGGACCGCATTCGGCCCCCAGTGGCCCGGGAAGGCCTGAATCGGATCCTCGAACTGGTCGCAGCGCCCCCTCTCCTCCCCGTCTCCGCCGTACTCCGGCCCGAGGACTTTCGTCTCCTTCATCCAGTCGTAGTAGCAGTACGGCCAGCCGAAGTTGTCCCCCTCATCCGCCTTGAAGAACTCCTCGGCGGGCAGCTCGGCGCTTTCGTTCTGCGTGTAGAGGTCGGGAAAGAACTGATGCAACTGATCGCGCCCGTGCTGCACCGCGTACAGGTTGTCGGCGGCGTCATTCCACGTGAGCGCCACGGCGTTGCGGATCCCCGTGACGTAGCGGGCGTCGGGCGTGTGCTGCTGGCCAGTCTCGTCGGCCTGATACTGCCAGATGCCTGCATGTTCTTCAAGGAGCGGGCACGGATCTTGGCCGGGCGAGCCTTTCGTCCGCATCTCTTCCATGCAGGCATTCGAGGGCGCCCCGACGTTCACGTACAGATTCTCGTTGCCGTCGAAGGCAAAGGGCTTCACGGCGTGCTGGCGCTGCTCGGGAAAGCCGCCCACGATCGTTTCCGGGTCCCCGGACGGGATAAGCTCCTCGGCGGCCTTCTCGTAGCGCCAGACGGCGGAGTCGGCCCCAAAGTAGAGATACCCGTTCCGAAGACCAATGCCGGTCCCGCTGCCGTCGCCGAAATACTCGGTCCGGTCGGCCGCATAGTCGCCATCGGTGTCCCGGAGGGCCACGATGCCAGCCTCGTCTGCCGTGTCGCGCACCGCCGCGTACACGTCCCCATTGTTGGCCACCGCGAGGTGGCGCGTGGTTCCGAGGTTCTCGGCGACGACGGTGGCACAGAACCCCTCCGCCAGGCTCAGCCCCCCGTCGTCCGGGTCGCACACCGAGGCCGCGTCGGACGGAGCGGAGCCTCCTCCACACCCAACGAGCCCTACACTTAGCACAATTCCCAGCATGAGCGAGAGACGTACCGTGAGCCGGTGATCGTCAGTGTACAGTAGCGAGCCGATCATCATGGGCGAAGGAGCAAAGTGTGGTAGATTGAGGGGAGCACCCGAACGGTCCTCTCCAGAATTCGCGTCTCATCCCCCAAACAAGAAAAGCGACCGTTGCCACGAAGGCAAGGGTCGCTGTTTCTTGAAAATCAGATGGACAGGGGGACCTCATCGATCGGCAACAGAACGGAAAATGCCTTTCCGTTGGTGTATGCCCCCGGCGTCCCAGATGTCTTGGGATCGTGAAAACATTGGGGCCATCGGCTCCATGCCGAAAACGGGCACGAAGGCCTTTCTTTCCTCCGTAGAGCTTCCCCCGTCGACCCGCGCCTGCCAGAGAGGTCGGGAGGAACGGGTGCACACCGCCTGTTCCGTCCGACCAATACAACAAGCCCGAAGTTACTGATTCTGTGAGTTCGGGTTCTGCTTCATCTGCGACTGCTTCTTCTTCATCTGCGCCTTCATGGCCGCCTGAATATCCTTCTTCAGCGTGGAGTCCTTTTGCGCCGATCGCATGATGCGCCGGAACATTTTCGGATCCATGTTCTCCTTCTGGGCCTCCTGCTGCATCATCTTCATCTGCTTCTTGCGCATCGCCATTTGCCTCTTGCGCATCTCCCGCTTCGCTTTCGCCTTCTGCGTGGAGTCCATTTCCTGCGGGTTGCCATATTTCTTTTTCATCTCCTTCCGCAATTTCATCTGCTGCATCCGCATGGCGGATTGAACGGCCGTGGCAATGCGGGCCGCCTTCGTAACTTGCTCCTGACTCACGTCGGAGGCGGACAGGGTCTCGGCTTTGTTCTGCTGCGGCATCTGGCCGAGCGCCCCGGGCGCGCTAAGGGCAATGGCGAGGGCAAAGAGGCCGACGCAGAACGGTTTGAGTACACGTTTTAGCATAGGAGTGGGTCGTGGTGAGAAAAACATAGGGGTCTAGGTGGAAGCGCACCGGAGCCAATCCCCGGTAAATGGGGATCATAGGTACTGCTCCACAAAGACGAGGGGCGACCAGAGTGTTTCGCGAAGCCGGAAGGATTACCTCGACCTTCGCACTCTCCAACCGCCTTTTGTCAAACGGTGGGCGGTGCGGAATTATTGCTTACGGGGTGCAGAGAGCTCCTCTTCCGCCGTCAATTAGGGCTTGACCAGGGTTGAGGGCCACTGCCCTTGGAGGTCCCCCGGGCGGGCTGCCGAGAAGCCAGTGATACGGATTTGAGCCGAAAATGTCGATCTACTCGAAACGACCTGCCTGTTTGGACGGCTTCGATCTGATAAACGTTGCAACGTTAGGTCGCACTTCAATGCTGTGA
>CAZRPQ010000459.1:0-2364 GCA_964601725.1 uncultured Salinivenus sp.
GGTCATGAGTTTGCGAGTCATGGGTTTGTGACTCATGCCTCGTGACTCATGCCTCATGACCTTATGACCCGTGACTCACGACGTCCGCTTGAATCAGGCAGTGACGCTCCTTCTTTGCTAGAAACACGAGGGCTCATCGGGAAGCTGCGTCGCTACGCCTCCGCGTGCTGCTTAAAATGCTCGAAGTGCTCCTGGGCGGCGGGCGACTCGGGCGGTTCTTCCTCGAAGAGCACCGGGTCGTGCCCATGGAAGGCCGTCTCGAGCTCCACGCCCATCGCGTCGCCGAACTTGCTCACCTGAAGGTAGGCCCCGATGGTCGTCAGAATCTCGACGATCTGCCCGTCGTCGTAGTGCGTGCGGACCCGTTCCCAGACGTCGGAGGGAATGTCTTCCGGGTCGAGCACCACGTGCGAGCACAGATCGAGGATGGCCACCTCGGCGTCGATGTAGTGGTCGCTGTCGCGGTACTCGACGCCCACAATGTCCGCCTGCTTCTCGCGGGAGATGCCGAGCCGACTGCTCACGGCCTCGTGCTGGGTGACGCAGTAGAGGCAATCGCCCATCTTCGTGGCCTTCAGAATGAGAAGCTCTTTCGTCTTCCAGTCGACCTGCCCGTCCTTCAGGATCTCGAAGAAGATCTCCCACATCTTCTCGGCGATCTCTGGGGCATTGCCCGAAATCTTGAAGATGTTGAGGACCATCTCGAAGCGGGCTTCGGCCTTGTCGTAGACCTCTTTCGTGACCGGATCGGCCTCGTCCGGCTCGATGTAGGGAAGCTGTGCCATGGATCTGGTGTCGTTCGTTTGAGAAATTCGTTTAGGACTGTTCGGTACAGAATATGGAAAAACCGGCCCCTGCAATCCAGGTTAAGCGTCAAGGGCCGAGAGGGTCACCTCGATGATGTCCTGAAGCTCCGCTTCTGAGGCGCCGGCCTTGCGCACGGCCAGCAGGCCGCTCCGGCTGCTCACGAGGTAGCGGGCCAGGGCCGCCGCGTCCTTCTCGGGCGGCACGTCGCCCTCGCGTTGGGCCCGTTCGACCGCCGCCCGAAAGATTGCCTCGAACGTCTCCGCACCGCGCTGCATCCGCACCGCCACGGCCTCCTCGCGCCGCTCCACGTCGCCGGAGTCGTTCATCACGAGGCACGGACGGCGCCCGTGAGCCTCGTCGAGCCCGCGAGCGAGATCCCAAAACACCGACTCAAGGAAGGCCCGCCCCGACTCCGCCTGCTTCAAGTCGTGGCGCATCTGGTTGCCGATTCGGGCCCGATACCGGTCGAGGCACTCCAGGTACAGCTCCCCCTTGCTCCCGAAGGTCTGGTAGAAGCTGCTTTTCGAGAGGTCCATCGCCTCCAGGAGATCCCGCAGCGAGGTGGCGTCGAAGCCCTGGGTCCAGAACACTTCGACGGCCTCGTCGAGCGCAATCTCCGGTTCAAATTCGCGAGGGCGGCCCATCCGTGTTCGGTCATCGGTCAGCGTTTTACGCACCCCTAGTTTAGGACCGATCGGTACAAAAGTCAAGAAGCGATTTCCGGACAGGTGAACGCAGGTCGATCACGGGCGACTCGGCTGTCTCTCCCAATCGTCGTGCCTGGTGGGAGAGGGGGAGGGGGAGAATGGGGGAGAAGAGGGACCGCTAGGCGACGGCCTCGGGAATGGCCGTCTCGTAGGGCGTGGCGAGCACGTCACGGGACACGTCAAGGACGGCATCGCCCTCTACAGTGAGGCGTAGGCCCTCCGTCGTTACGGCTCCGAGTCGGCGCGCCTGCACAGCGTCGTGATCGGCGAGCGTCGTTTCCAGGGTCTCCACGTCGTCCGGCTGCACCGAGAGTACCACGCGCGACTGCGCCTCGCCGAAGAGGACGGCGTCGAGTCGGTGGCCGTCCGTGGGCGGGAGGGTGACGTCCGCGCCGAGCCCATCGCTGTGGATCACGGACTCCGCGAGGCACACGGCCAGGCCGCCGTCAGACACGTCGTGGGCATGCTGCACGAGGCCCTCGCGGATGAGCGCCTGCGTGGCCTTCTGCACCGCCACTTCTTCGTCGAGGTCGAGGTGCGGCGCATCGCCCGTCGTGCGGTCGTGGACGGTAGACAGGTACTCGGTGCCGCCGATGCCGGCGGGATGGGTCCAGCCGCTCGGGGTGAGTAGGAACAGCACGTCGCCCGGGTGCTGGAGGGCCGCCGTCGTGGGGTGCGTCTCGATGTCACCGACGAGGCCGAGCATGCCGATGGTGGGGGTGGGGAAGATGGCGCCCTCGGGGTGCTCGTTGTAAAGCGACACGTTGCCGCCGGTGACGGGCACGCCGAGTGCCCGGCAGGCGTCGCCCATGCCGCCGATGGCCTCGGTGAAGGTCCAGTAGACCTCCGG